>NZ_JAAGPG010000550.1:0-5526 GCF_017104665.1 Burkholderia sp. Se-20378
GACCGGCGACCTGAACGGCGTGACCGCGCCGTGGTTCGCGTGGGGTGCGCTGCTGCTGGCCGCATGCGTCGCGCTGCCGGCCGCGCCGCAACTGAACGTGCTGCTGCGCGGCGATGCGACCGCGCTCGCGCTCGGCGTGCCCGTTGCGCGCCTGCGCATGCGGATCTATCTCGTTGCGTCGCTGGCCGCCGCGGCCGCGGTGACGACGGCCGGCACGATTGGCTTCGTCGGACTCGTCGTGCCGCATGCGCTGCGGCTCGCCTTCGGCAACGACCAGCGGATGCTGCTGCCGGCCGCGATGCTCGCGGGCGGTGGCGGCGTAATGGCGGCCGACCTGCTCGCACGCACCGCGATCGCGCCCGCGCAACTGCCGGTCGGTGTGATGACCGCATTGATCGGCGTGCCGGTGTTCCTGTGGATGTTGTTGAGGAGGCCGATGCGATGACGGGGGCCGCACTGAATGCCACGGCCGGCGACATGAACTACGCGGCCGTCGACCTGACGCTGAAGGCCGGCGCGCGCACGCTGCTCGACGGCTTCACCCAGGTGTTTCGTCCCGGCGAGATCTGGTGCATCGCCGGGCCGAACGGCGCGGGCAAGACGACGCTGCTCGCGACACTCGCGGGGCTGCAGGCGCCCGCCGGCGGACACGTCGAGATCGACGGCCGGCCGCTTGCCGCATGGCCGCCCGAGCAGCTTGCGCAGCGTCGCGCGCTGATGCCGCAGCAACTGCACGACGCATTCAGCGCGACCGTGTTCGACACGGTGCTGCTCAACCGCTTTCCGTATCTCGACGGCTGGGGCTGGGAGCGCGATGGCGACCGCGCGACGGCGCGCGACGCGCTGGCGACCTTCGATCTGACCGCACTCGCGTCGCGCGACGTGCTGTCGCTGTCGGGCGGTGAGCGCCAGCGTGTCGCGCTGGCCGCGACGCTGTGCCAGGACGCGCCGTCGATGCTGCTCGACGAGCCGCTCGCGCATCTCGACCTGCATCACCAGATCGATTGCCTGACCGCGCTGGCGGCATGGCTCGACGCGAGCCCGCGCACGGTGCTGTTCTCGTGCCATGATCTGAATCTCGCGCGGCGTTTCGCGACGCATGCACTGTTGCTCGACGGCCGAGGCCACGCGTGGGCCGGCCCCGTGCACGACGTGCTGACGCCCGAGCGCGCAAGCGATGCGTTCGGTTATCCGCTCGTGCTGATCCGCGAGAATGGCCGCGACGCGCTGCTGCCCGCGTGGCCCGAGCGACAATGACCTTTTCCTTTCCGATGCGCGACGCACGCCGCGCCAACGACACGGCTTTTCGATGACGACCTCGACCCACTTCCCGCCCGCGATCGCGCCGCTCGACGACGTGCTGCGCAAGCGCCTGCAGCACGTGATCGACCACAAGACCAAGCCGCCCGGCAGCCTCGGCCAGCTCGAGGCGATCGCGTTGCAGATCGGCCTGATCCAGCACACGGAGCGGCCGGTCGTGCAGCGTCCGGTGATGATCGTGTTTGCCGGCGATCACGGGATTGCCGCCGAGGGCGTGAGTCCTTATCCGCAAGCGGTGACCGCGCAGATGGTCGCGAACTTCCTCGCCGGCGGCGCGGCAATCAACGCGTTCTCTGGCGTCGCGCAGAGCACGCTCGAGATCGTCGATGCGGGTGTTGCGTCGCCGCTGCCGCTGTCTGACCGGCTGGTGTCGCTGCCGGTCGCGCGCGGGACGCGCAACTTCGCGGCGGAGCCGGCGATGACGCGCGACGAGGCGATGACGGCGCTCGCGGCCGGCGCGGCGCGCGTGCGCCTGCATGCATCGCTCGGCACGAACGTGATCGGCTTCGGCGAGATGGGGATCGCGAACACGTCGTCGGCCGCTTGCCTGATGAGCCGCCTGCTCAGCGTGCCGATCGACGCGTGCGTCGGGCGCGGCACCGGCCTCGACGACCAGGGCCTCGCGCACAAGCGTGCGGTGCTCGGTCGTGCGCTCGTCAAGCACTCGCACGCGATCGCGCCGCTCGATGTGCTCGCGACGTTCGGCGGCTTCGAGATCGCGATGATGACGGGCGCGTATCTCGCGGCCGCGAGCGAGCGGATGACGATCCTGGTCGACGGCTTCATCGCGACGGCCGCGCTGCTCGTCGCCGAGCGCATCGCGCCCGGCGTGCGCGACTACTGCGTGTTCTCGCATACGTCGCACGAGGCCGGGCACCGCCGCATGCTCGAACATTTCGGCGCGAAGCCGCTGCTCGCGCTCGACCTGCGGCTCGGCGAAGGCACGGGCGCCGCGCTCGCGCTGCCACTCGTGCGTGCGGCCGCCGCATTCCTCACGGAGATGGCGAGCTTCGAATCCGCCGGCGTCGACAATCGTGACGCCTGAGCGCGCGCGCGGCGTGCGTGCCGAACTGCGCTACTTCTTCGTCGCGCTCGGTTATTTCACACGCGTGCCCGTGCCACGCTCGATCGGCTACGCAGCCGGCGATCTCGACAAGGCCGCGCGTTATTTCCCGCTCGTCGGCGCATGTGTCGGCGCGTGGGGCGCGCTCGTCTATCTCGCTGCGCTGCGCGTGTTGCCGCCGTCGATCGCGGTCGGGTTGTCGATGGCTGCGACGCTGCTCGCAACGGGCGCCTTTCACGAGGATGGCCTGGCCGACAGCTGCGATGCGTTCGGCGGCGGCTATACGCGCGATGACGTGCTGCGCATCATGCACGACTCGCGGATCGGCACGTTCGGTGCGGTCGCGCTCGTGATCTCGCTCGGCGTGAAATGGCAGGCGCTGGCGACCATGCTGCCGTTGCGCGCCGCGTGGACGATGATCGCCGCGCATGCGGCGAGCCGCGCGGCAGCGGTGAGCTTGCTGATGACGCTCGACTACGTGCGGCCCGAAGGCAAGGCGAAACCGGTCGCGCAACGGATGGGGGCGCGTGCGGCGTGCGTCGCGGCGCTATTCGGATTGCCCTGGCTGTTCTGGCCCGACTGGCGCATGGGCGTCGCCACATGCGTTGCGCTCGTGCTCGTGCGCGCGTGGGCCGCCCGCTATTTCGTGAAGCGGATCGGCGGCTATACGGGCGACTGTCTCGGCTTCACGCAGCAACTGTGCGAACTGGCGATCTATCTCGTGGTGCTCGGATGGACGTCGTCCTGATCCGTCATCCGGCCGTCGGCGTCGAGCCGGGCATCTGCTACGGACGCAGCGACGTGCCGCTCGCGGCGCCGGCCGACGCCGGCGCGCAGGCCGTGCGCGCGCATCTGTCGGCACGCTGCGCACCGCTTCCCGAACAGGTCTGGACGAGCCCGCTGACGCGCTGCGCGTCGATTGCCGAACGGCTCGCGCAGGCATGCGACGTGCCGCTGCGACGCGACGCGGACTGGCAGGAGATGGATTTCGGCGCGTGGGAAATGCGGCGCTGGGACGATATCGATCGCGCGGCGCTCGATGCGTGGGCGGCCGATCTGATGCACGCGTGTGCGCATGGCGGCGAAAGCGTTGCGCGGTTTGCTGCGCGGGTCGCGGGGCGGGTCGACGCAGTGGTGCGGTTCGGCCGGCCGCAATGGGTCGTCACGCATGCGGGCGTGATCCGTGCGTTTGCATCGCATGTCCTGCGCGTGCCGCTCGGTACGCTGCTGTCGCGGTCAGTACCGACCGGTGGTGTCGTCTGGCTGCGCGCGGATGTCGCCGCGCGAAAGTGGGAAGTGGTGCACTGGGACGAATAGGCGCGCTGGCCACTGCGTGTGAACGACGCTGCGCGCAGTCAATTCGTCTCAGGCATCTGACACGCGATGAACAGGCAAGTCGCCGCCAATCAGCGCGCTGCGCGCCGCGTACGCGCGGCATCGAGATCCTCGCACAGCGCAGCCGCGCCCTGCGCGATCCGCGGCGACGGCCGTGTCAGCAGATCGCCGTCGATCGCGAACAGGTTGTTGCGCGCCACGGCCGTCAGTGCGGGCCACGCGCGCCAGCGCGCCAGGCTCGGCAGCGGTTCGTCGGAGCGTGTCGTACCCGCACTGGTCGTCACGATCGCCTCCGGATTCGCCGCGAGCACCGCCTCGTCGGTGACGGTCGGCACGAGCGGCTTGAGCGATGCGAACACGTTGCGGCCGCCACACAGCTCGATCACGTCGTTGATCAGGTGCGCACCGTTGAGCGTCATCAGCGGCCGATCCCAGACCTGGAAGAACAGCGTGACCGGCGCTCGCGCGGCGTAACGCGTGCGCAGCGCCGCGATGTCGCGCGTATAGGCGGCCGCGGCCGCATCGGCCGCCGGTTGCGTGCCGAGCAGCGTGCCGAGCCGGCGCAGCGACGACGATACGTCGTCGAGATGTTTCGGCTCGCTGAAGAACAGCGGGATGTGCAGCGCACGCAGCGCGTCGGTCTGCCGCTCGGCGTTGCCGTGCCGCCAGACGACGATCAGGTCGGGCTTCAGCGCGGCGATCCGCTCGAGGTCGAGCGACTTGTTGTCGCCGACACGCGGTATCGCTTGCGCGGCGGGTGGATAGTCGCTGTACGTGACGGTGCCGACGAGCTTCGCTCCGCCGCCGGCCGCGTAGATCAGCTCGGTCGCGTGCGGTGCGAGGCTGATCACGCGCTGCGCGGGTGCCGCCAGCATGACGGGATTGCCGGCGTCGTCGCGTGTCGTGACATCGGCGTGGGCGAGTGGCGCGTAAGCGAGCGCGGCCAGTAACGCGACTGGCGTGAGCCGGCGAAACATGGACGGATTCATGCGGATTCCCGTTGCAGCGTCGGCATGCAGTGCGCGAGCGCGTCGCCGAGGCGTTGCCATTCGGCTTCGCTGCCCGGCAGACCGACGCGTATGCTCGACGGTGCCGGGAAGTGCCGCGTCCAGACCCCGCGTGCCGCGAGTGCCGCATGCAGTGCCGCAGCGCGCGGGTCGTCGGTCCAGCAGAAAAGCGGCGTTGCGCGAACTGTGAAGTCGTGAGCGCGCAGCAAGGCGGCCAGCCGCTCGCCGTCGGCCGCGAGCCGTTCGCGGGCGGCCGTCTGCCATGCGCGGTCGGCGAACGCCGCGGCGACCGCGTGGCGGGCTGGGCCGCCGACCGTCCATGCACCGAGCATGTCGCGCAGCGCGACGATCAGGTCAGGACACGCGAGCACGAAGCCTGCGCGGATGCCGGCGAGCCCAAAGAACTTGCCGACCGAACGCAGGACGACGAGGCCCGGGCGATCGACGTGCGGCGCGAGCGACCGCGTCGCGCCGGTATCGGCGAATGCTTCGTCGACGATCAGCGTGCCGCCGCGCGCCGCCAGTTGCGCGTGCCAATCGAGCAGGCGCTCGGCCGGCACGAACTCGGCGGTCGGATTATTCGGATTGCCGACGATGACGTGACGCAGCGTCGCCGGCAGCGTATCCGAGTCGATGTCGAGCGCGACGACGCGATGGCCGTGGCGCGCGAAGGCGGGCGCGTATTCGCCGTACGCGAGCGTCGCGACGCCGGCGTCGCCGGTCGGCAGCAACGCGGGCAACGCACGGATTGCGGCCTGGCTGCCGGCAACCGGCAGCACGTGTGCGGGATCGGGGGCGTGG
>NZ_JAAGPG010000551.1:0-5372 GCF_017104665.1 Burkholderia sp. Se-20378
TGCCGGCCGCGCTGCGGGTGGCGCACACGATGCTGCGTGCGGCACCGCACAGCGTGCCGCGGGCGCCCGAACCGTCGGGACTGCGCTATGCGACGCGCGAGGTGCCGGCGGCCGATGCCTATGCCGATGCCGTGGCGCATGCGGTCGCGCGCATTCGCGCGGGCGAGCTCGACAAAGTCGTGCTGGCGCGCACGCTGGAGGTCGACGGCGAGCAGCCGGTCGAGGTTGCGCCGCTCGTCGCGCGTCTCGCGGCGCGCAATCCGCACGGCTATACGTTCTCGGTCGATCTCGGTGAGGGACGCACGCTGCTCGGCGCGAGCCCGGAGCTGCTCGTGAACCGCTTCGGCGGCATCGTGCGCGCGAATCCGCTGGCCGGCTCCGCGCCGCGCAGCCGCGACCCCGTCGAGGACCGCCGTCGCGCGGAGGCGCTGCTGGATTCGGCCAAGGATCTCGACGAGCACCGGGTCGTCGTCGAGGCGGTGCGCGACAGCCTCGCGCCGTACTGCCGGCATCTCGACGTGCCGGCACGCCCGTCGCTGATGCACACCGAAACGATGTGGCACCTGTCCACCGAAGTGCGTGGCGAAACGCAGGCCGACGCGTTGACGCTCGCGCTGGCGCTGCATCCGACGCCCGCGGTCTGCGGTGCGCCGCGTGACGCGGCCCGCACGTGCATTCGCGCGGCCGAGCCGTTCGACCGCGGGTTTTACGCGGGGATGCTCGGCTGGGTCGATGCGCGTGGCGACGGTGAATGGATCGTGACGATCCGCTGCGCGCAAGCGTTCGATCGCACGCTGCGGCTCTATGCGGGGGCGGGTGTCGTTGCCGAGTCGACACCCGACGGCGAACGGGCCGAAACGGCGGCCAAGTTCAGGACGATGCTCGATGCGCTGGGGATTCGCCACGACGTCGCATCGGGCGGTGCCCGGGAGGCGGCATGACGATCGTGCACGGCACGCCGTGGCCGGCCGCGCTGGCCGACACGTATCGGCAAAAGGGCTATTGGCGCGGCGAATCCTTCGCCCGGTGGTTCGATGCGCGCGTCGCGCAATTCGGCACACGGACGGCGCTCGTGCAGGGCGATCTGCGCTGGTCGTACCGGACGCTTGCGCTCGAAGTGCAGCGCCTGGCGCGCGCGCTGAGCGCGGCGGGCATCGCGCCAGGCGATCGCGTGGTGTTGCAACTGCCGAACTGCGCGGCCTTTTTTGCGACGACGTTCGCCTTGTTCCGCATCGGCGCGTTGCCGGTCTTTGCATTGCCCGCGCACCGGCGTCGCGAGATCGGCTTCTTCTGTCAGCACGCGGGCGCGGTCGCCTATATCGCGGCGCCCGCTCACGACGGCTTCGACTACCGGTCGCTCGCGCGCGACGTGCAGGCCGACGTGCCGACGCTGAAGCACGTGCTGTTCACGACGCCGGGCAACGCGGGGCTTGATCTGCCCGATGCACCGGACGCCGCATTGCCGCCGGGGCCGGCCGCGCACGAGGTGGCGTTCCTGCAGTTGTCGGGCGGCAGTACGGGCACGCCGAAGTTGATCCCGCGCACGCACGACGATTATCTGTACAGCGTGCGCGAGAGCGCACGCATCTGCGGGCTGAGCGAACGCACCGTCTATCTTGCCGCGCTGCCGGCCGCGCACAACTACGCGCTCAGCTCGCCGGGCTCGCTCGGTGTCTTCGACGCGGGCGGCACGGTCGTGCTGTGCGACAGCGCCAGCCCCGACGTTGCGTTCGATCTGATCGAACGTGAACGCGTCACCGTGGTCGCGCTCGTGCCGCCGCTCGTGCTCGTGTGGCTGAACGCCGCGGCGCGGCGCGGTGGCGCGCCGGCGAGTCTCGAACTCGTGCAGGTCGGCGGGGCGCGATTCGATCCGGCACTGGCCGCGCGCGCGGCGGACGGCTTCGACGCACAACTCCAGCAGGTATTCGGGATGGCGGAGGGGCTCGTCAACTACACGCGGTTGGGCGATCCGCGCGACGTCGTGATCGCCACGCAGGGGCGGCCGATCTCGCCGGACGACGAGATTCTCGTGGTCGACGACGACGATCGTCCGGTCGGGCCGGGACAGGTCGGCCACCTGCTGACGCGTGGCCCGTACACGATCCGCGGCTATTACGACGCGCCGGCGCACAACGCGCGCGCGTTCACGGCGGACGGCTTCTATCGCACCGGCGATCGCGTGCGCATGACCGACGACGGCTATCTCGTCGTCGAGGGGCGCGCGAAGGACCAGATCAATCGGGGCGGCGAGAAGATTCCCGCGGAGGAGATCGAGCACCTGCTGCTGGCGCATCCCGGCGTTGCCGACGCGGCACTCGTGCCGATGCCGGATCCGTATCTCGGCGAGCGCAGTTGTGCCTACGTGATTCGCGGCACCGCGGCGCCGAGCGCGGCGGACCTCGTGCGGTTCGTACGCGAGCAGGGCGTTGCGACCTACAAGGTGCCGGACCGGATCGAGTTCGTCGATGCGTTCCCCAAGACGCCGGTGGGCAAGATCGACAAGCGGGCGTTGCGGCAACGCATCGCCGATTGCCTGGCCGACGTGCCTGCCTGACCTTCGGCGCAGCGGCCATCCCGAATCCATTCATTTTGACGAAGTTTCACGACCTATTTCAACATGGCCATTCCGAAAATCGCTTCCTATCCGATGCCGGCCGACCTGCCGGCCAACCGCGTGACCTGGCCGTTCGATCCGCGGCGTGCGGCGCTGCTCGTGCACGACATGCAGGATTATTTCCTCGACTTCTACGATCGCGGCGCGGCGCCGGTGCCGTCGTTGCTGACCGGCGTGCGGCGCCTGATCGATTTCGCGCATGCGACGGGGATGCCCGTTTACTACACCGCGCAGCCGGCGACCCAGGCGCCGGCGGATCGCGCGCTCCTGACCGACATGTGGGGCCCGGGACTGACCGCGCAGCCGGCACGCGCGGCGATCAGCGAGATCGTCGCACCGGCGCCCGGCGACACGGTGCTCGACAAGTGGCGCTACAGCGCATTCCGGCGCTCGGATCTCGACACCCGGCTGCGCACACAGGGGCGCGACCAGCTCGCGATCTGCGGGATCTATGCGCACATCGGCTGCCTGATGACTGCGTGCGACGCGTTCATGCGCGACATCAAGCCGTTCTTCGTCGGCGATGCGCTCGCGGATTTCTCGGAGCGCGAGCACCGGATGGCACTCGACTACGTCGCGGGACGCTGTGGCAGCGTCGTGTCGGTCGACACGCTCGTCCGTGCCACCCATGACGATCCCGCGACGCCGACCCTCGACGACGTCGCGCGGCTGGTCGCCGGGAGCCTGCGCGTTCCGGCCGAGACACTGAGCGCGGACGCCAACCTCGTCGATTGCGGTGTCGATTCGATTCGCATGATGACGTTCGTCGAGCAATGGCGAGCCGACGGACACGACGTGACGTTCGTGCAGCTCGCCGAACAGCCGACGCTGGGGGCGTGGACGCGCCTGCTGCAACGCACCGCGCCGGTGCCCGCATGACCGGGCACGACATGCCCGGCACCCGGCCGGCGCCGTTCGCCAGCACGGCGGAAGTCACGCTGGCGCAAGCCGATCGCGTGCTGTTCAAGCTGTGCAAGCACTACGCGATCAAGGTGCCCGTCGTGTTCGACGCGCACCGTGCGACCGTCGACTTTCCGTACGGCACCTGCCGGATGCAGCGGACCGACGATCGGCTGCGGATGCGCTGCGAAGCCGATTCGGCCGACAAGCTCGCGCAGATCCAGTACGTGATGGACGAGCACCTGGTGCTGATGTCGCGCAATCGCGAACTCGTGATTGCGTGGCAGCAGGCCGACTGACCGCCTGCCATTCCGGTTCAACGCTCATTCGCGATATCTCCATTCATGCAACTCGAAGAACGACCGATGGAACGACCGATACGCGCGACATCCGCGCAATACGGAATCTGGGTCGCGCAACAGGTCGATCCCGACGATCCGGGCTACCTGACGGCCGAAATCATCGAACTTGACGGCACGCTCGACGTCGCCGCGCTCACCGGAAGCGTCGAAGCGGTGTTCGATCATGCCGACGCGCTCCACATGCGTTTCGTGTGGGCCGACGATACGCTTTGGCAATCTCGCCGCGCGCCGGCTACGCGACTACCGCTCGTGGATCTGTCGATGCAGGCGGATCCCGAGCAGGCAGCGCGCGACTGGATGAAGGCCTCGCTGTCGGTGTGCTGCGATGTCACGTCCGATCCGCTGTATCGCACGACGCTGTTGCGGCTGTCGCCGACGCGGCACTGGTGGTATCTGCAGGTTCATCACATCGCGCTGGACGGCTTCGGTTACGGCTTGCTGCAGCAAGCCGTTGCGGCGCGCTACAACGCGCGTGTCGGCAATGCGCCCGTGCCGGAATTGCCCGACTGGCGTGTGGATCGCGTGGTCGAAGCCGAGGCGAGCTATCGCGCGAACGGTGGCTTCGAAGCCGATCGCGCGTTCTGGAGCACATACCTGCGCGATCTGCCCGCGCCGCTCGCGCTCGCGCCGAAGCAGGACGTGGCGCCCGATGCGTCGCGGGCCACGCGCGTGGTCGACGGCGGCCAGCTGGCCCGGCTCAGGGACGCCGCGGCGCACGCGGGCGTCGACTGGAACGCGTGGCTGCTGTGCGCGACCGGGATCTGGCTGGCAAGACAGGGCGGGCAGCGCGACCTGACGTTCGGGTTGCCGGTAATGAACCGGCTCGGCACGCCGGCGCTCGGCGTGCCGTGCATGGCGATGAACATCGTGCCGTTTCGCGTGCATGTCGACGCGGGCCATTCGCCACGCGATCTCGCGCGTGCCTGTTCGGATCAGCTGCGCGCGATCCGGCCGCACCTGTATTACCGGTACGGCTGGATTCGCGGCGATCTGGGCCTGCTCGAGCGCAACGTGTTCCTGTTCAACCAGGCCGTCAACGTGATGCCGTTCGAGCGGCAGGTCGCGTTTCGCGGGCTGGCGAGCGATGCGCGCGCGGTGAACGGCGGGCCGGTGAAGGACCTGAACGTGACGCTCGCCGTGCGCGGCGGTGCGTGGCACCTGACGCTCGAGGCCAATCCGAATGCGTACGACGCCGACACGCTGGCGGCATACGCGCAAAGCTTCATGGACTGGCTCGACACGTTCGCCGCGTGCGCGGCCGACGAACCGGTCGCGCGCCTGCTCGACGACATGCCGCCGCCCTCGATCGTGCGCGGTATGCCGCTGCCCGGGCCGCACGACGACGTGATCGTGCTGATCGAACGCGCGGCGCGCGACGCACCTGCGCGCACGGCGATCGAAGCCGGGGAGCGTCGCGTCGACTATCGCACGTTGCTCGCCGATACCGCGGTGCTGGCGGACGCGCTCGCCCGGCGCGGCGTGACGCAGCAGACGCG
>NZ_JAAGPG010000552.1:0-5179 GCF_017104665.1 Burkholderia sp. Se-20378
CCACGTGCTCGACGCACCGCTGGCGCGCGCGGATTTCGCGGGCGAGGCGGCGATCGACGCGACGCTGCACGACGGCGCGACGCGCGACTTCAACCTGATGACGCGCCGTTCGGCCGCGCGCGGTGCGCTCGACGTATGGCGCGCAGGCGTGCACCGCATCGAGCATGCCGATACCGTGCTGCTGCATTGCGCGGCCGGCGAGGCCGCGGTTGAAATCGACGGCACACGCTACACACTGGAAGAAATGGACACGTTGCGGCTCGACGGGCCGCGGCGTGCGTTTGACGTCGTCGTGAGCGGGAGCGGCGCGTTGCTCGCCGTGTCGCTCGCCATCGGCGAACGAGACTGAACGCATGAAACCGACTGTCTGGCATCACCTGAGGCTGTGTCCGCACGGCCATCCTGACGAGACGATCGACGACGCGGCGATCGCCGTCGATGAAACCGGCACGATCGTCTGGCTCGGCGCGATGTCCGCGCTGCCGCACGGCTATGCGCACTGGCAGCGCGAGGATCTGCACGGCGCGTGGGTGACGCCGGGCCTCGTCGATTGCCATACGCACCTCGTGTACGGCGGCACGCGTGCCGACGAATTCGCGCAGCGCCTCGCGGGCGTGAGCTACGAGGAAATCGCGCGGCAGGGCGGCGGGATCGTGTCGACGGTGCGCGCGACGCGCGCGGCCGACGAGACGGCGCTGTTCGTGCAGGCCGCCGCGCGCCTGCAGCCGCTGCTCGCCGAAGGCGTGACCGCGATCGAGATCAAGTCGGGCTACGGGCTCGACCTCGCGAGCGAACGCAAGATGCTGCGCGTCGCCCGCCAGCTCGGCGAGCGCTTCCCGGTCACCGTGTACACGACCTTCCTCGGCGCGCACGCGCTGCCGCCCGAATATGCGGGCCGCGCGGATGCGTACATCGACGAAGTGTGCGACCGGATGCTGCCGGCGCTGGCCGACGAAGGCCTCGTCGACGCGGTCGACGTGTTCTGCGAGCGCATCGGCTTTTCGCTCGCGCAGACCGAGCGCGTGTTCGAGGCCGCCACGCGGCGCGGGCTGCCCGTGAAGCTGCATGCGGAGCAACTGTCGAACGCGGGCGGCACGGCGCTGGCCGCGCGTTATCGCGCACTGTCCGCCGATCACCTCGAATTTCTCGACGAAGCCGGCATCGAGGCGATGAAGGCAGCCGGTACGGTTGCCGTGCTGCTGCCCGGTGCGTATTACTTCATCCGCGAGACGCAACTGCCGCCGATCGAGCTGCTGCGCAAGCACGGCGTGCCGATCGCGCTCGCGACCGATCACAACCCCGGCACGTCGCCGCTCGAATCGCTGCTGCTGACGTTGAACATGGGCTGCACGCTGTTCCGCATGACGGTGCCCGAAGTGCTGCAGGGCGTCACGCGCCATGCGGCCGCGGCGCTCGGCCGCGCGGATCGCCACGGCGCGCTCGAGGTCGGTCGCCAGGCCGACTTCGCCGCGTGGTCGGGCGGCTCGCTCGCGGAGCTCGCGTACTGGATCGGCCGGCCGCTGTGCGAGCAGGTCGTACGCGGCGGCACGACCGTGTTTCGCCGGATGAATGGATAGCCTCATGACCGACACCACGTTGTTTGCAGACCATGCGTACCTGCCCGATGGCTGGCGCCGTAACGTGCTGCTGCGCTGGGACGCGGCCGGCACGCTGACCGGCGTGACGCCCGACACCGACGCACCGGCTGGCGTCGCGCGCGCGGCCGGGCCGGTGATGCCCGGCATGCCGAACCTGCACTCGCACGCGTTCCAGCGCGCGATGGCGGGGCTCACCGAATACCGCGCGAATCCGTCCGACAGCTTCTGGAGCTGGCGCGACCTGATGTACCGCTTCGCGCTGAAGATCACGCCCGACGCGCTCGCCGCGATCGCGCGCTGGCTGTATGTCGAGATGCTCAAGTGCGGCTACACGTCGGTGTGTGAATTCCACTACGTGCACCACACGCAGGACGGCTCGCGTTATCCGCAGCTCGCCGAGCTCGGCACGCGCGTGATCGACGCCGCCCGCGCGGCCGGCATCGGCATCACGATGCTGCCCGTGTCGTACCAGTTCGCCGGCTTCGGCAACAAGCCGCCGCGCGACGATCAGCGCCGTTTCATCAATACACCCGACGGCCTGCTCGAGCTGCTCGACGCGATGCGTCGCGTGGCGCCGGAGGACGGCGGGCTGCGCTACGGCGTTGCACCGCACTCGCTGCGGGCGGTATCCGAGAACGGGTTGCGCGTGCTGCTCGAAGGATTGCCCGACGATGCGCCCGTGCACATCCATATCGCCGAGCAGACGGCCGAAGTCGACGACTGCGTGCGCGCCTACGGTGCGCGCCCCGTGCAATGGCTGCTCGATCGCTTCGACGTCGATGCGCGCTGGTGTCTCGTGCACGCGACGCACGTCGATGCGGCCGAAACGGCAGCGCTTGCGAAGCGTCGCGCGGTCGCCGGCCTGTGCCTGACGACCGAAGCGAACCTCGGCGACGGCGTGTTTCCGGCCGTCGACTATCTTGCGCAAGGCGGCGTGATCGGCGTCGGCTCGGACAGCCACGCGTCGGTCGAGTGGCGCTCGGAATTGCGCCTGCTGGAATACGGGCAGCGGCTCGTGCACCGCGCGCGCAACGTGCTGGCGAGCGATACGCAGGCGCATGTCGCCGATCGCCTGTTCGACGCATCGCTGGCGGGCGGCGCACAGGCCAGCGGGCGGCGCGTCGGTGCGCTGCGCGAAGGGTGCCGCGCCGACTGGCTCGTGCTCGATCCCGATCATCCGGCGATCGCCGAACACGACAGCACGTCGTGGTTGTCGGGTATCGTGTTCGCGGAGCATGGCGAGACGCCGGTGCTCGACGTCTACACGGGCGGCGAGCGCGTCGTGAGCGGCCGCCGTCATCGCGACGAAGCCGTCGCGTATGCCGACTACCGCGCCGCGCTGGCGCAACTGCTGCGCTGACGCGCGCAACCGGTGCACGCCGCATGCGTGCGCCGGCAGACTTCCAACGGTGATGCGACATGACTGAACAACCGGCTGTATTCACGCTGAAGCAGGGCACGCTGCCGCTGCTGATCTCGATTCCGCACGCAGGCACGCACATCCCCGACGACATCGCCGCGACGATGACGGCCGACGCGCGCTTCGTCGACGATTGCGACTGGCATCTCGAACGGCTGTATGGATTCGCGGCCGAACTCGGCGCATCGATCCTCGTACCGTCGCATGCGCGTTACGTCGTCGACCTGAACCGGCCGCCCGACAACGAGAACCTGTACCCGGGGCAGGACACGACGGGGCTCGTGCCGGTCGATACGTTCGACAAGGCGCCGCTGTATCCGGCGAACGCGCCGCCCGGCAACGACGAGATCATGCGTCGCCGCGACCGCTACTGGCTGCCGTATCACGAGGCGCTGCAAGGCGAGGTGGCACGCCTGAAGCGCGAGCACGGCCGCGTGCTCGTGTGGGAAGCGCATTCGATCCGTTCGCACGTGCCGCGCTTCTTCGACGGCCGCCTGCCGGACTTCAACTTCGGCACGTCGAGCGGCGCGAGTGCCACACCGGGCCTGGCAGAGGCGCTGGCCGCACGCGTGCTCGAACACGGCGGCTATACGGCCGTCGCGAACGGGCGCTTCAAGGGCGGTTACATCACGCGTCACTATGGCGTGCCCACTACCGGCGTCGAGGCCGTGCAGCTCGAGCTCTCGCAGATCACCTACATGGAAGAGACGCGTCCTTACGCGTATGACGAAACGCGTGCGGCGCGGATTGTGCCGCTATTGCAGACGCTCGTCGAAACCGCGCTCGCGCATCGTTGAACGCGGGCCGCACGGATGCGGCAGCGCGGCGGAGCAGGACGTCGCAGCTCGCCGGCACGTAGCATGCCGCACCGATGCAACGCACAACACGGCATCGATCCACGGGATCGATGCCGTTTTTTTCGTGTGGCTTTCGTCTGACCGATGTCGTCATCGGCACCTGAAAATTTGACGCAATTTTTAGGTGATATAAGCTGAATGTCAGGAAGTCGTCACGCGTGCACTTGCGGCGAGGCCATCGATCGTGGTCGCACCGCGCCGGAATGCACTGCGAGACACCTTGCCGACGTGTCGCCGCGCGGCATTGCCGCATGCGCTTCATCGCGACACGTGTCCTGCATACATCAGTCAGTCGAGTACGATCGTGAAAGCCGCCAGCCCTTCGATACGCCGGACGCGAAGTCCGTCGGCGGGCGCGCCGCCTCAGGCCGGGCCGATCCGGCATGCTGATCGCGGCACGCGTGCCGCCCCTTTACGCGAGCCTCGTTTCTTCGCCATTTCCCATCGCGGCCTGCGCCGCTTCAATCTCGTGACCGCGCACGTCTTCAGCGCGGTGCAGTGCGACGGCAGCGCATCGTTGTTGCCCTAGCGTCGTTTTCCGCTTCCGTTCCGGGTCGCACCGCCTGTTGCCGCATCGTCCCCGCGGCAGGATCGCGCATGGGCATGCGCCGCGTCGTGGTGCGCGTGTGCACGTGCGGCGCTGGCGCGAACCTTCTTCATCGTTCCGCGTGCGGCCGTATCGCGCGCGATTACCGGAGAGATACCCATGCGTGCGCGCCCGATCGTAGCCGTCACCGCCGACCGCATCCTGCGCGGTGCGCATCCGAACCACACGGCGGGGGAGAAGTACCTGGCCGCGCTCGTCGACGGCGCCGGCGCGCTTGCATTCGTGCTGCCCGCGCTCGGCGCGCGCCAGCCGGCGGACGCGATCGTCGCGGCGATCGACGGGTTGCTGTTGACCGGCAGCTATTCGAACGTCGAGCCGCATCACTATGGCGGCGCCGCGAGTGCGCCCGACACGCTGCACGACCCCGCGCGCGATGCGACCGCGCTGCCGCTGATCCGCGCGGCGATCGACGCGGGCGTGCCGGTGCTCGCGATCTGTCGCGGCATGCAGGAGCTGAACGTCGCCTACGGCGGCACGCTGCACCAGCGGCTGCACGCGACGACCGGCTTCGACGATCACCGCGAGCGGGCCGCCGATCCGCTCGAACGGCAGTACGGCCCCGCGCACGTCGTGCAGTTCGCGCCGGGCGGCCTGCTGCAGCGGGTCGCGCGCGGCGCGCAGGAGGCGACAGTCAATTCGCTGCATGACCAGGGCATCGCGCAGCTCGGCGCGGGGCTCGTCGTCGAAGCCAGTGCGC
>NZ_JAAGPG010000553.1:0-241 GCF_017104665.1 Burkholderia sp. Se-20378
GCATCACTAAAAAAAAAAAAAAAATAAAGACATCCAACCTCCCTCCACCCAACATCTCCACTCACCCCCCAATCATCCTCACTCCACTTCTTCACTCTTCACAACCTCACTCCCCAGCCATCACCACTCCCCTATCCCACAACCTCACACACAACAACTCCCCACTCTCGCTATCCACCAACCACATACCCCACCACCACCACCACATCCACTGCCTATACCTACATACCTCCTGTCCACC
>NZ_JAAGPG010000554.1:0-237 GCF_017104665.1 Burkholderia sp. Se-20378
GTGTGCTGTGTTGTGTGCTACGGGTCGTGGGGATCAGGCGAGGCTCGCGACTGCTCGACTGTGGGTGTCGAGTCTCTCTGGACGGTCTGTACCTCCCGGTGGATGGGTCAGCTCTCTGCGGTCCACTTGCCTCTGTGCTGTGTATGTGATCAGTCAGGACCACCTCTGTGATGACTGGGTCTCTTGCTGGTGGAAGTATGCTGATTAGTTTGGCGGGTTGGTTTTTTTTTTTTTTTT
>NZ_JAAGPG010000555.1:0-5058 GCF_017104665.1 Burkholderia sp. Se-20378
TAACGATGCCGACCGTGCGCTGCTGGCGCAGGCCGATACGTTCTTCGTCGCGAGCGCGAACACGTCGGCGGACGCGGGCGCCGCGCGCGGCGCGGACGTGTCGCATCGCGGCGGAATGCCGGGCTTCGTGCGCGTCGACGATGCGCGCACGCTGACGACGCCGGATTTCAGCGGCAACCGCTTCTTCAACACGCTCGGCAATTTGCAGCACGATCCGCGCGCGGGGCTGCTGTTCGTCGATTTCGACAACGGCGACCTGCTGTATGTGGCTGCGCGCGCCGAGATCGTGTGGGACGGGCCGCTCGTCGCGTCGTTCGACGGTGCGCAGCGGGTCGTGCGGTTCCATGTGCGGGAAGTGCGGCGCATGCGCGCGGTGCTGCCGTTCCGGTGGTCGGCGGTCGAGCGTGCGCCGCAGTTCGCGGCGATGGCGGCGGGGGTAGGGGCAAACGCAGTTGCAAGCGCAGGCGCAGTTGTGGTGCCGTCCGCATCCGCATCCGCATCCGCATCCGCACCCGAATCAACATCGGCATCGACGACCGCATCGACATCGGCACCCGCATGGCGGCCGCTGCGCATCGCGAAGATCGTCGACGAAGCGCGCGCGATCCGCTCGTTCCATTTCGAACCGGTGGACGGCGGCACGTTGCCCGCCTACGAAGCCGGGCAGCACCTGACGCTGCGCGTCGCGCTGCCGGGCAGCGATTCGCCGGCGATTCGCAGCTACACGCTCTCCGATGCACCGGGCGACGCGCATTACCGGATCACCGTGAAGCGCGAAGGGCGCGTATCGGCGTGGCTGCACGATCACGCGCAGGCGGGCATGACGCTCGACGCGCAGATGCCGCGCGGCCGCTTCTCGTTCGATCTCGCGAGCCCGCGCCCGGCCGTGCTCGTGTCGGCCGGTATCGGCATCACGCCGATGATCGCGATGCTGCGCCGTGCGCTGGCCGACGATCAACCGTCGCGTCGCGTGGTGTTCGTGCACGGGGCGCGCGAATCGGATGATCGACCGTTCACCGAGGCGCTGGCGCGCGTTGCAGCTACCGACGAGCGGCTGTCACTCCACTGGTTCGACAGCCATCCTCACGAAGGCTCGACAGCACATGCCGGCCGCATCGACGTTGCCCAACTGAAGCGGATTCTTTCGTTCGACGATTACGACTTCTACCTCTGCGGACCGTCTGCGTTCATGCGCGATTTGTACGACGGACTGCGCGCGCTGAACGTACCCGACGAACGCATCCGTTTCGAGGCATTCGGGCCGTCGAGCGTGGTACGCAGCGCGACCCGCACGTCTGCTACGCCGGAGGTGGCGAGCGTGCCGGTCGTATTCCGGCGCACCGGCCGCGAAGCCGCGTGGGTGCCCGCCGACGGCACCTTGCTCGAATTCGCGGAGGGGCAGCGCGTGGATGTGCCGTCCGAATGCCGCTCCGGGTCGTGCGGCACGTGCGCGACGCGCGTGCTGTCCGGCGCGGTCGACTACGAGCAGGCGCCCGATGCACCGGTCGAGCCCGGCTGCGCGCTGCTGTGCGTCGCGCGGCCCGCGCAAGGGTCGGAACCGCTCGTGCTCGACCGCTGACGCACCCTGCGACACGCCGCCGCAGATGGCCTGCTGCGCGAAAAGCGCGCGCAACTGCTTCTTTTTTCGGATGCCGGTCGGATCGACGATAGCGTCAACCGATAGATGAAAGGAGCGCAATCATGAAACTGCTCGGCATGATCAAACTGGTCCTGTGGAGTTTCTTCGGCGTACGCAACAGCAAGGCGCACGCGACCGATCTCGCAAACGCCAACTTCACGCTGCTGCCGTTCGTGGCGATCATCCTCGCGGTGCTCGTCGGGGCGGTCATCTACGGCGTCGTGCACCTGGTCGTCGATCCGACCGTGACGATGCAGGGGTTCTGAGCGGCCACCCGCCGGATCGCGAGCGGGAGAACGTTCCCGCTCCGAATTCCAGCCATGTGACCGGCGCGCAACTGCGCCGGTGATCGAGGCGGCCGCGCATGACGTCAGTCACGCGCACATCGGCACCGTCGCCGTGCCGCCCGAGTACCACGTTCCCGATTCCCGCCTTCGCCGCCACCCGTTTCGCCCGATTCCAGGGCGGCCAGCCCTGTCCGGGGTAAAATGCGCGCCGCGCCGCGATGTCGCGCGCGACGGGCACGCCGCCGTTCCATCGAACGGTGCGCGCAAGTACGTCGCGCCGGCCCCGAGGCGTTCGAAGCGTCCCCCCGCATGACCAGACCGCGCGATGCAGCCGGCGCCCGACACGCCCCCGACGAACCCGTCGACGGCTGCGTCGGTTCCCGGTGCGTCACCTGAATCCGAGTCCCATCCTGCGTCTTACCGACCGAGCGGCCCGCTTGCGCGCCGTATCGTCCGGTTCGTCTGATGAATATCGGGCCGGCGCATGCGTCCGGCGGAGGGGCTAGGTCCGGTCGCGGGCACGCTTCGCAGCTTCGTAACGGGTTTCGACAGGGTCGAGTGGCGAGTTTTCCATCCAGAACAATGACGGTGAATAGAACAACAGCGTCGCCCGCACGGCGGCGGCGCGCGAAGGTCGGGCTTGGCGTCGGTCTCGGCATCACGCTTTTCGCGGCACAGGCCGCCGCGGCGCAGGGCGACACGCCTGCGCCGGACGTCGACGCAGCCGGCAGCGCGACGCTGCCGACGATCACGGTGAGCGGCGAGCGCGGCAACGCGCTGCGCGTACGCAACGCGTCGGTCGCGGGCTTCGACGACACACCGCTGCGCGACACGCCGGCATCGGTGAGCGTCGTCACGCGCGCGCAGCTCGACGACCAGCAGGCAAAGCGACTGAGCGATGTCGTGCGCAACGACGCGTCGGTCGTCAACGACTATGCGCCGGTCGGCTATTTCGAAGGCTTTGCGATCCGCGGCTTTCCGGTCGATCTCGCGAGCGCGATCCGGATCGACGGGCTGACGGTGTCCGGCGAGCAGAACGTGCCGCTCGAGAACAAGGAGCGCGTCGAGATCCTGAAGGGGCTCGCCGGCATCGACAGCGGCGTCGTCGCGCCGGGCGGCGTGATCAACTTCGTGACGAAGCGCTCGGCGAACGTCGCGAGCGTGACGGGTGGCGTCGACAGCCGTGGCTCGACCTCGGCGGCCGTCGATCTCGGCCGCTGTTTCGGCCCCGACAACCAGTTCGGCTTCCGGATCAATGCCGCGAAAGAGAACATGCACTCGTACATCGACGGCACGAACGGACGGCGCACGTTCGGTTCGATCGCCGCCGACTGGGACATCAGCCCGCGCGCGAGCCTGCAGCTCAATGCCGAATTCCAGCAATGGATCCAGCGTTCCGCACCCGGCTACCAGCTGCTTGGCGGCACCGTCGTGCCATCGATCAAGACGACGTCGAAGGCGCTCGGCACGCAGCCGTGGGCGAAACCGGTGACGACCGACGCGCTGAACCTGAACGCGCGCTTCGACTATCAGTTCAACGACGACTGGAAGGCCTATATCGCCGCCGGCCGCAGCCGCACGATGATCGACGACAACAGCGCGTTCGCATACGGCTGCTCGTACGCGGCGAGCTGCACGGCGGGTGCGACGTCACCGTTCTTCTTCGGCGCGAACGGCGACTACGACGTGTACGACTTCCGCAGCCCCGGTGAATATCGTCGCAACGACGACCTGCGCGCGGTCACGACGGGCAAGTTCGCGACGGGCCCGCTGCGGCACGAGCTGACGCTCGGCGTGAGCGTGCAGCGCCGCGTCGTGAGCATGGCCGACGCCGTGTACGACTACGTGGGCAGCGAGAACATCTACGGGCCCGATACGACGTTCTCGCCGTCGCCGAATTCGCCCGGCCCGTCGTATCCGCGCCTCGATGCGTGGCAGTACGGCGTGTTCGGGCTCGACCGCATCAGCATCGGCGAACACTGGCAGGTGCTCGCGGGCGGCAAGGAAGTGCTGCTGCGCCAGCGCAGCTGGAGCAGCCTCGACGGCGAGACGACGCATACCGACCGTTCGGTGTTCCTGCCGCAGGTGGCGCTCGTCTACAAGCCCGTGAACGTGCTGTCGCTGTACGCGTCGTACAGCAAGGCGCTGTCGCTCGGCGACCAGGCGCCCGTGCGCGCGACCAACGCGTATGCGTTCCTGCCGCCCGTCGAATCGCACCAGTTCGAGGTCGGCGCGAAATACGACTGGCTCGACCGGCTGAGCCTCACGGCCGCCGTGTTCTCGATCAGCAAGCCGTTCCAGTTCGCCGACCCGGACGCATCGGGCACGAGCTACACGTTCGTGCAGCGCGGCACGCAGCGGCACCAGGGGATCGAGCTCGGCGCGGCCGGACGCGTGACCGAGCGTCTGGGGCTGACGGCCAGCGTCGCGGCGATTCGTGCGCGTGCATATGATTCGGGTTCGCCGGCGTACGAAGGGCACCAGATCATCAACGTACCGGCGCTGCGCGCGTCGCTGTATGCGGACTACGCGGTGCCGGGCGTCGCGGGGCTGAACGTGCTGGGCGGCGTCGAATACAGCGCGGCCCGCAACGCGAACGAGGAGGGCACCGCGCGCGTGCCGTCGTGGTTCGTGTTCAATCTCGGCGCGCGCTATACGACGAAGATCGGCGGTCATCGCACGGTGCTGCGCGTGTCGGTCGACAACCTGTTCAACAAGTTCTACTGGCGCGACGCGGGCGAGCAGCAGGGCGATGCATACCTGTTCCCGGGTGCGCCGCGCACCGCGCGCGTGTCGTTGACCTATGATTTCTGACCGTCCGGAACCGGCCGCGTAACGCGCGGCCCCGGCAGCTAACCTGGAGAGCACAGACGATGTCCCCACTCGAAATCGCCGGCGTGATCGTCAGCGCGCTCGCGATCTGGCTGACCGCGAAGCGGCGCATGCTGTGCTGGCCAGTCGGGCTCGTGTCGGTCGCGCTGTACGGCTGGATCTTCTTCGACGCGAAGCTGTATTCGGACATGCTGCTGCAGGGCGCGTTCGCGGTGCTGCAGGTGTACGGCTGGCAACGCTGGCTCGCGCAGCGTGCGAGCGAGGCCGACGGCAGCGCGGCGCCGGCCGGCGACGTGGCGC
>NZ_JAAGPG010000556.1:0-5400 GCF_017104665.1 Burkholderia sp. Se-20378
TCAGCGATGCGGCGTCGTTCGTGAGGCGCGCGTGACGCAGCATCGCTGCGACCGCACACGCCAGCGCGCCGACCAGCACGAAGGTGCCGAGCCGCACGAGCCGCTCGGGCAGCGGCTCCGAATAGGCCGCCGGATCGGACAGGAACAGCGTCCACACGAGCATGCCGCTGATTACCGTCGAAACGATCCCGAACAGGAACGACGTCGCCCACGCGGCGCCCGCGAGCAGCGGGTAATACAGGACGAGCGGCAGGTTCACGCCGCCGAAGCGGATCGCGAGCGTCTGCAGCACGGTCGCGATCGCGACCAGCATCACGGCCGTGACGAAATTGCCGGCGCGGGTCCGCGGCATGTCGAATATCGGTCGCGCGCCTCGCGGCTGGTCCGGTCGACGGGGCATCAGGATTCCGGCTTGTCCGCTTCGTCTTCGAGCTGAGCGAGCCGGTTGTAGATCGTCTTCAGGCTGACGTCGAGCACCTCGGCCGCCTGCGCCTTCACGCCGCCGCATTGCGCGATCGTGCCGAGGATCAACTTGCGGTCGACCTCCTCGAGCGGCGTGCCGAACGGCACGGTCACACGATCCTCGTGCGAATCGGCGACGTTCGACAGTTCGTCCATGATCGGCGGCGGCAGCGAATCGATCACGTCCGTGTCGCTGAAGATGCTCGCGCGCTGCACGAAGTTGCGCAGCTCGCGCACGTTGCCGGGCCACGCATAGGTCTTCAACGCCTCGCGCGCGGCCGGCGCGAAGCGCAGGTTCCGGCCGCTCTCGGCGTTGAACTGCTGCAGGAACGCGTCGGCCAGCATCGGGATGTCGTCGCCGCGTTCGCGCAGCGACGGCAGCGGGATCGGGAACACGTTGATCCGGTGGAACAGGTCGGGCCGCAGCTTGCCGTCGGCCATCGCGGCTTCCGGATCGCGGTTGGTCGCCGCGACGATGCGCACGTCGACGTCGATCTCGCGCGTCGAGCCGAGCCGCGTGAGGCGCCCGGTCTCGAGCACGCGCAGCAGCTTGACCTGCGACTCGAGCGGCATCTCGGTGATCTCGTCGAGCAGCAGCGTGCCGCCGTCCGCGCGTTCGAAAAAGCCCTTGTGCTGGCGCTCCGCGCCCGTGAAGCTGCCGCGGTCGTGGCCGAACATCTCGCTCTCGACGAGGTTCGCGGCGATCGCGCCGCAATTCACCGCGAGGAACGGGCCTCGGCGGCGCAGGCTCAGGTCGTGCACCGTCTGCGCGGCCAGCTCCTTGCCGGTGCCCGATTCGCCCGTCAGCAACACCGACGCCTCGGTGCGCGCCACCCGGCCGATCGCGTCGTAGACGGCCTGCATCGCGGGCGAACTGCCGAGCATGCGGCCGAAGCGGCCGAGCCGCTGCAATTCTCCGCGCAGCTCGGCGATTTCCTCGTGCAGCGCCGTGGTGCGCGGCACGCGCGCGAAGATGCTGTTCAGCCGCTGCATGTTGAGCGGCTTCACCAGGTAGTCGGTCGCGCCACGCCGCAATGCGTCGATCGCGGTTTCGAGGCTCGCGTGGCCGGTGGTCAGCACCATTTCGCAGTGCGAACGCTTCGGCAGCACGTCGAACAGCTCCATCCCGTTGCCGTCCGGCAGCACGAGATCGCACAGTACGAGATCAGGGGTATGGGTCGTGACGAGCGTGCGCGCTTCTTCCAGCGTCGCGGCCGTATCGCATGACAACTGCTGCGTGCGCGCGAGCGCCGCGAGCATTGTCCGCGTATCGGCGTCGTCTTCGACGATCAGGACGTAGGGCATCGTGGCTCCTTGTGAGGCGGCCCGGCGCGCTTGCCTGCCGGGACCGCGGCGGGTTGCAGCGAGGTCCGGCCTTCGGTCGCACGACGATGAGGCACGATCGATGCGTTCGTGCGGACTGGCTGTCCTCCCGTGAAAAGCAGTCCCAGTCAGTATAGAAGAGCGATGTCGTGCATTCGCCGATCATCGAATAAATCTATCCGCGCATGCGACCTGCATTGCCAGATTCAATGCGTCGCAATCGGTAAGAACGTCACCGCCTGGAGCGGATCATGCGGCGCGAAGTCGTCCTGATCCCGTCTTTTGCGCACTTCTCAGACGGATGCGGTCAAACTTTCCGGCCTGATTTTTCGCATGTCGAAATCCGTTGGCGACGATACGCGCGGGCTCGCCAGCTTGCGTTCGATTCAGACCCTGCCGATTCACGTGTCGTGCGCCGAACGCCCCGCGCGCGTCGTCAGTCAGTCGGACGCTGCCGGACTGCCACCATCGCGCGCTTTCGAAATCGCTTCGACGAGTTTCAGTTCGTCGTCGATCGACAGCGTCGTGTCGATCACTTCTCCGCCGAACGGTGCGAGCGCCGTGCTCAGCGCATAGATGTCGAGCTGCGTCGCGGCCAGCCCGAGTGACACGGTGCCGGGGCGCGCCTTGCGCGCGACGCGGTCGATCAGTGCGTCGTCCACCGGTTTCTCGCGCCACGCATCGAGCGACGATTCGATGTGCTCGACCACGCTGTCGAGCAGCGATCCGGGCGGCGTGCGATCGGGGTCGACCGCATGCGCGCGCAACTGTCCATCGGTTGCGCACTCGACGATCGCCACACCCGACAGCGCGACGACGTGCCGGTCGCGCAACGTATCGAGTTCGGCGAGCGCGCGATGGGCGGCCGCGAGGTCGGGATAGGACAACACAATCAGCGTATTCATCAGCCACTCCGTGTAATCAGGCGGCCGGTTCAGGATGCGCCGCGCTCAATGCGGCAGCCCGAACGCGGCCTTCAGGCTCGCGACGATCATCTGCATCGCGATCGCCGCGAGAATCATCCCCATCAGGCGCTGCGTCACCGCCGTCACGCGCGGCGACAGGTAATGGCCGATCAGCGGCGCCGACAACAACGAAACGGCCAGCAGCACGAGAAACGCGACGAGCCCGAGCGCGAACGCGAATTCCTGCCCGGTCGACAGCGCGCTGTGCCCGAGCACGATCATCGTCGCGATCGTGCCGGGGCCGACGAGCAGCGGGATGGTCAGCGGATAGATCGCGACGCTCTCGGCCGCGGCCGGATCGGCGCCTTCGTCGTCGCCTGGCGAATGCTGGCGACTCGGCGCGCCGTGCAGCATCGACAGCGCGATCAGCAGCACCAGCAGCCCGCCCGCAAGGCGGAAATCGTCGATCGTCAGGCCGAACACGTGCAGGATTGCGCCGCCCGCGACCGCCGACACGATGCAGCCGACCGTCACGCCGATCGCGGCCGTCAGCGCGACCTTGCGGCGCACGCCGTCCGCCGCGCCTTCCGTCAGCGACAGGAACACGGGAATGTTCGCGATCGGGTTCATGATCGCGAACAGCGCCGCGAACACCTTGATGGAAAAGGTCAGGTCGAAGGCCACAGGTTCGCTCCCGTCCCGCACGTCGAAACGTGCGTTGAAACGTGCGTTGAATCGCACTTCGAATCATGCGCAGGTTCCGCTTCGTTTTCGATGCACGGCGCGCGCCATGCTGCTACGATCGACGCACCGCGTTCACGCACGACGGAGGGCCCCGACCGATGCAAGCCACCGACACCTTCATGGATCACGAGATTCGCGTCGATGCGACGCGCAACGCGAACGGCGCGTGGGTCGCGCACGTGCGGATCTTCCGCGACGGCGCACCGGTCGACCTGCCGGCGCCCGAGCTCGTCACCCCCGAATGGCTCACGTGCGACGAAGCACTGCGCGGCGGCATCGACCAGGGCCGCGTGATCATCAAGACACGCGACCGCTAACGGCGCGCGGCTCATCGACGGGCTTCGCGCGACGCGTTTCACGCATCGAAATCCAGATCGCCGATCAGGATCTCGCGATCGCGCTGGGTCCGCGTGCTGAAATCGACCGGCAACTCCATCTGCCAGCGTTCGATCGTGACCGGCAGCGCCGCGAGATAGCGGTCGAAGCGGCTGCGATCGGGCTCGGCCAGCAGCGCATCGATCGCATCGTCACGCCACGCGAGCCGCGCGTTCAGCCGGTTCGGCAATCCGACCGTCGACGTGAGGCCGATCACGTCGACACAGGTCGGGCTGCCCTGCCCGTCGTGCGGCACGACTTCCACCCTCACTTCACCAGGCTGATACAGGCCGAGCACGCGCGCCGCGATGCGCGGCGCAAACTCGGTTTCGAAACGTGCACGGACATCGGAATTCATCTCGCCTCCGGGTTCGAATCATGTCGTCACGCCGCTGTCACGCGGCTGCAATCTGCTGCTCGAATGCCACTTCCGCCTTCAGGCTGTCGAGATCGCGGCCGACCGTCGCGACCGCGAGCCGCGTGTTGCCGCGCCAGTACGCAATCGTGCAATCGTGCGTGCCGAGGTCGCCGTCGATCTCGACACGATCGAATTGCTCCGCATGCCCGACGTAGTTGACCGTCAGGTCGTAATGCTGGCTCCAGAAGAACGGCACCGCATCGAACGGCCGCTGCTGCCCGAGCATGTTGCGCGCCGCGACGATGCCCTGCCGCTCGGCGACGACCCAGTGCTCGACGCGAATCCGCTCGCCCGTCAGCGGATCGGGCCAGCGCGCGATGTCGCCGGCCGCGTAGATGCCGGGCGCACTCGTCTGAAGGAAACGGTCGACCGTCACGCCGCGCTCGACGGCCAGCCCTGCGTCCTGCGCGAGCGCCACGTTCGGATGCACGCCGATGCCGACCACCACGAGATCGGCCGGCAGCACGTCGCCGGTCGACAGCGTCACGCTGTCCGGCGTGATCTGCGCGGGCGTCGCGCCGAGATGGAACACCACGCCGTGCGACTCGTGCAGCGCCTGGATCGTGCTGCCGAGCGCTTCGCCGAGCACGCGCGCCATCGGATGCGCATCGGGTGCGACGACCTGCACGTCGACCCCGCGCGTGCGCAACGCGGCGGCCGCTTCGAGCCCGATGAAGCTCGCGCCGACCACGACGCAGCGTCGCGCCGTTTTCAGCTTGCCGATCAATGCGTCGCAATCGGCGCGCGAGCGCAGCACGCACACGTGCGGCAGATCCGCGCCAGGCACGGTCAGCCGGTTCGGCTCGGCGCCCGTTGCAAGCAGCAGCGCGCCGTATCCGACACGGCTGCCGTCGGCCAGTTCGACCGCCTGCTGCGCGGGATCGATCCGCGCGACGCGCATGCCGCACCGCACGTCGATGTGATGGTCCGCATAGAACGACGGCGCGCGCAGCGGCAGCCAGTCGGCGTCGGCTGTGCCGGCGAGATAGTCTTTCGACAGGTTCGGCCGGTCGTACGGCGGATCGGCATCGGCGGTGAGCAGCGTGACGGGATGCGGATAGCCTTCCTGCCGCAGCGTCACCGCGGCCGCAATTGCCGCGGCGCCGCCGCCGACGATCACCACCGACGCGGGCAGCCCGGCCGCATTCAGCGCAGGCGGCACGGCGGCCGGCC
>NZ_JAAGPG010000557.1:0-4997 GCF_017104665.1 Burkholderia sp. Se-20378
TACGTCGCGAACGAAGCCGATGTCGTCGCGATGTTCGACACCGTCACGGCCGCATTCGGCCGCGTCGACGCGCTCGTCAACAACGCGGGCATCGTCGCGCCGTCGATGCCGCTCGCCGACATGCCGGCCGACCGGCTGCGGCGGATGTTCGACACCAACGTGCTCGGCGCGTACCTGTGTGCGCGCGAAGCCGCGCGCCGGCTGTCCACCGACCGCGGCGGCCGCGGGGGCGCGATCGTCAACGTATCGTCGATCGCCTCCCGGCTCGGCTCGCCGAACGAATATGTGGACTATGCGGGGTCGAAAGGCGCGGTCGACTCGCTGACGATCGGTCTCGCGAAGGAACTCGGCCCGCACGGCGTGCGCGTCAACGCGGTACGCCCCGGCCTGATCGAGACCGAAATTCACGCGAGTGGCGGCCAGCCGGGCCGTGCGGCCCGCCTCGGCGCAACGACGCCGCTCGGCCGCGCGGGCGAAGCGCAGGAGATCGCCGAAGCGATCGTCTGGCTGCTGGGCGACGCGGCGTCCTACACGACGGGCGCCCTGCTCGACGTCGGCGGCGGCCGGTAATTCCACCCTGCGGCGCAGCAAAAACCGCCGCTCGAAACAATCCGTCGTCACGACACCACAAATCTCCACAATTCCGTGACACGAACGGTAAACCTCCGTAACAATTCCGTGGTCTACTAGCGGACATTCAGACAGGTGTCATAAACACCCGTCCGTTGGCCTTTGATGTGGCCCCAATCGGTCCTGCCCATGTCGCCGGACCCGCTCGACTCGACCCGAGATTCCTTCCATGCCTGGAACCGCAGCGCCCAGCCGGCGACGCACGTCTGTGCCCGCTCCGGCCCAGCACACCCATTCGAACGCCGACGCCAATCTCGCTGCAACGCTCGACGCCGCTGGCACGCCCATCGTCGCCTCGACCGCCGCATCCAGCACCACGCGCGAACGCTCGCTCCTGCTCGGCTGGCGCACGTGGCTGTTCGTCGCTGCGCTGATCTGCGCGTATACGCTGCCCGGCGTGCTCGGCCACGATCCGTGGAAGCAGGACGAAACCTACACGTTCGGCATCATCCAGCACATGCTCGAGACCGGCGACTTCGTCGTGCCGACCAATGCCGGCCTGCCGTTCATGGAAAAGCCGCCGCTTTACGCGTGGGTCGCGACCAGCCTCGCATGGCTGCTGCAGCGCGTGATGCCGCTGCACGACGCCGCACGGCTCGCGAGCGCGCTGTTCGCCGCCCTTGCATTCGGCTTCATCGCGCGCGCGGCGCGCGTCGCCAGCCGCGCAGACTCCTGGTTCGACCTGCGCGTGATCGGTCCGGTCGTGCTGAGCGCGAGCACGCTCGTCGTCATCAAGCACGTGCACGACATGATGACCGACGTCGCGCTGTTCGCCGGCACGGCAATCGCCTTCTGCGGACTGCTCGAACTCGTGATGCAGCACGTCGCGCGCGCACAGCAGATGCGCCACGGACTGCCGGTCCGTCCGTCGGGACGCTGGGCCGCGCCGATCTTCGGTGCGGGCGTCGGCATCGCGCTGATGACGAAGGGGCTGTTCGTGCCGCTCGTGTTCGCGGCCACGCTCGTCGGCGCGCTGGTGCTCTATCCGGCCTGCCGCACCCGCTCGTTCGCGCGCTCGCTCGGCGTCGCCGCACTGGTGTTCGCGCCGTTCGCGCTCATCTGGCCGATCGCGCTGTTCCTGCGCTCCGAGACGCTGTTCATGACGTGGTTCTGGGATAACAACGTCGGCCGCTTCTTCGGTTTCTCCGTCCCCGAACTGGGCGCGGAAAACGACAAGCCGTTCTTCATCCTGCGCGCGTTCCTGGCCGTCGGCTTCCCGGTCGCACCGCTCGCGATCGTCGCACTCGCGCGCGGTGCATGGCGCGACTGGCGCACGCCGCGCATCGCACTGCCCGTGATGTTCGCGGGCGTCGGGCTCGTCGTGCTGCAAGTGTCCGCGACGTCGCGCCAGCTCTACATCCTGCCGTTCTTCGCCCCGCTCGCGCTGGTCGCCGCACAGGCCATCGACCGCCTGCCGCGCCAGCTGCATCTCGCGTGGGACTACCTGAGCCGCATCCTGTTCGGCACGACCGCCGCGCTCGCATGGGCCATCTGGGCGGTGATGGCCGATCCGGCCGCGTCGCGCAAGGATCTCGCACTGCTCGGCCGCTGGCTGCCGCTCGACTGGGCGATGCCGATCGAACCCGCGCTCGTGATCGGCGCGCTCGTGCTGACGGTCGGCTGGCTGACGCTGCTGCCGAAGCTGCGCGCGACGGGCGTCTGGCGCGGCGCGCTGTCGTGGGGCGCTGGCGCACTCGTCGCATGGGGGCTCATTTACACGCTGCTGCTGCCGTGGCTCGACGTCGCGAAGAGCTACCGCTCGGTGTTCGACGACCTGAACGCACACCTCGCGCTCGAATGGAACGACGGCGACTGCATGGCGAGCCTGCACGGGCTCGGTGAATCGGAAGCGCCGATGCTGTACTACTTCTCCGACATCCAGCACACGCCGATCGCCGACGCGAAGACGACGCGCTGCACGTGGATGATCGTCCAGGGCGTGCGGGCCGTCGATCCGGCGCCCGGCAACGAATGGAAACTGTTCTGGACGGGCGCACGCCCGGGCGACAACGACGAACTGCTGCGCGTGTACGTTCGCACGCCCGAACAGCACGCGGAGTAATGCGGGGAGGCACGGCGCGGCGTCGTGCTTGCCCTCCCTCACGCCAGGCTTGCAGCGGTGAGCCCCCCGCCTGAGCAGCGAACAGCCCTCGGGAAATGCGCGCCGTCGACCGGCGTTCCCTACGGCCTCCAAGCCCGCGTGAGCGTGATTCCGCGGGCCTGCCCCCTCCCCTTGTCACGCCACCACCCGGATCTTCAGAACGAGGAGCCGGGCTCGCGAAGAAACGCCGTCTCCTCGTCGCTCGAGGCCCGACCGAGAATCGCATTCCGGTGCGGAAAGCGGCCGAAGCGCTCGACGACGGCCGCGTGCAGCAACGCGAAGCGGTGATAGCTCTCGCACCCTGCCTCGTCCCGGATGCCCGCGCACAGGCGCACGGCCTCGCGCTGGCTCTCGACCGACTCGTCGTGCTCGAACGGCAGATACGCAAACGCGCGGTGATGCCCGCTCGGCAACTGCGCGTCCCAGCCGGCCGCGACGACGCGGCGCGCGAGCGCGAGTGCCTTCGGATCGGCGGCAAACGCGCGCGGCGTGCCGCGATGGATGTTGCGCGAGAACTGGTCGAGCACGATGATCAACGCCAGCGCCCCCGACGGCGAGCCTGCCCAGTGATCGCAAGCGCCGTCGCACGCGGCGTCGAGCACGGCGCCGTAGCGCGTGCGCAGCACGTCGTCGAACGCCGCGCCGCCGTTGAACCAGACCTTGCGGTCCTGCCCGAATTCGGCCGAGCCCGGCTCGCCAAACCAGAAATCCAGAATCTCCCGCGCTTGCGGATCGAGCGCCGCTGCGCCCGCGTGGGTGGTGTCAATCGTCATGCAAACTCCAGTACGAGGCGCCGGGTGCGCGCGCTCTTCTTTTCCAGTTTCGCGACCCGCAGCTCGCCGATCTCGGACGTGTTGCGCACATGCGTGCCGCCACACGGCTGCAGGTCGACCTGCTCGATGCGCAGCAGCCGCACGCGGCCGAGGCCCATCGGCGGCTTCACGCTCATCGTGCGCACGAGATCCGGCCGTGCGGCCATCTCGTCGTCGGTGATCCATTCGGTCGTGACCGGGTGCGCGCCGGCCACCAGGCCGGCGAGGCGTCGCTCGACGTCATCGCGGTCGATTGCGTCGGACGTCGCGAAATCGAGCCGCACGTAGTCGGCCGTCACGCTGCAGCCGTCGACCGCGTACGGCAGCACCGCACACATCAGGTGCGCGGCCGTATGCAGCCGCATGTGGCGATAGCGGCGCAGCCAGTCGATCCCCGCGACGACGTGCGTGCCGGGCACAAGCGCCGCGACGCTCGCCTCCTGCCCCGGTGCGGGCACGTGCACGGCGTCGTCGGGCGTCGCGCCGTCGAACTTGGCCTTGCGCGTATCGGCAATCGCGATCGTGCTGCCGTCCGGCAGCGTCAGCGTGCCGGTGTCGCCGGCCTGGCCGCCGCCGAGCGGATAGAACACGGTGCGGTCGAGCCGGATGCCGTCGTCGCCGACAGCCAGGACGACCGCATCGCATTGCGTGAGGTACGCATCTTCGCGAAACAGCGCTTGTGTCGTCATCGGGCGAGCCTCGTATCGATTGGGGGAAGCGGCCAGTGTCGCGCCGCGCGGCGCGCGCGCCCAGACGCAGATCGTCCCGCGCGCGGACGGCGGCGTACCGGTCGATCAACCGGGCCGGTTGCGCATCCAGTCGGCCGTGTCGTAGAACGAATGCATGAGCCGCTCGCGCAGCGGCTCGGGCAGCCCGATGTCGTCCATCGCCCACGCCATGCAGCGCAGCCACTGGTCGCGCTCGACCGACGCGATCGGGAACGGCAGGTGCCGCGCGCGCAGCCGCGGATGGCCGAACCGGCTGATGTAGTGGTCGGGGCCGCCGAGCCACCCGCACAGGAACCAGAACAGCTTGTCGCGCGAACCGTCAAGCGATGCCGGGTGCAGCGCGCGAATCTGCGCGAACTCGGGCTCGAGGTCCATCAGGTCGTAAAAGCGGTCCACCATTTCGCGCACGCGGGCTTCACCGCCCACGAGCTCGAACGCCGTCGGCTGCGACGGCGCATCGTCATTCACATCGGTCATACGGATAGTCGGAAAACAGGATCTTCGGGGCCGCCGGCAACGCTCATGCGTCGCGCAGCGACTGCAGCGCGGGGCGCCGCAACACATTATGCAGGCTCAGCCAGCCGGCCGCACCGGCGCATGCAACGCCGGCCACGATGCCGGCCGGCACGAGCCACGGATCGACCGCGAGCTGGAAATCGAACACGCGCGACGCAAGCACCCAGCCGACCGCGATCGCGCCCGCCGAGGCCAGCGCGCCGGCCAGCG
>NZ_JAAGPG010000558.1:0-240 GCF_017104665.1 Burkholderia sp. Se-20378
TGTCATTAAAAAAAAAAAAAACAGAAAACTAAATGTAACGAGCAACAAAAAACAAAACAAACAAACCAAGCACCGAGCACTACACTCGTACACCGAACAGCATGTACAGAGCGGCGAACAGGCACAAGCAAAAATAGCGGGTCGCTAAACACACACGACACGAGCGCCCACCACCTGACGATACATGTCATAGACGAACCAACACACACACCAGCTCTCCCGCACCAGTGAGAGACAGAC
>NZ_JAAGPG010000559.1:0-5469 GCF_017104665.1 Burkholderia sp. Se-20378
GTCGCGCGCAGCAGCGGGCCGCGTGCGAGGTCGAACGGTTCGGCCGCATCGCGCTCGGCGAGACGCGCGGCTTGCGCGTCGCGGGCGGCAGGCGGCTGGTCGCGCAGGTCGATGTCGACGATCGACACCGGCAGACGCGCATGAATGCGCTGCATCACGACGCCGTCGTCATTGTCGACGAGCGTCGTGCGCCACGCTTCGTGGCGGCCGATCACGTGATCGAGCGCGCGCTGCAACGCAGCGCGATCGAGCGTGCCGTCGATCGTCCAGTGCGCGGCGATGTGATACGCGGCGCTCGCATCACGCGTTTGTGCGAGCACCCAGAAACGTTGCTGCGCGAGCGATGCGGCGCGATCGACGTGCGGCGCGTCCGATACGGCCGCTTCGGCCGGCGCGCGGCGCGCGGAAATGGCAGCCAGCGGTTCGCCGGTTTCGCGCTCCGCACGATCGACCGCTTCGGCCAGCTCGAAGAGCGCCGGATCGGCGAACAGCGTATCGAGCCGCAGGTTCACCCGTACTGCCGCGCGAATCGCGGCCTGCAACTGCATCGCGGCGAGCGAATCGGCGCCCAGCGCGAAGAAACGGTCGTCACGCGACGGCGTGACGTCGAGGCCGAGCAGCGTCTGCCAGAGGTCGGCGAGCTGCTGTTCGGTCGGCGTGCGCGGGGCGTCGCCGCTGCCTTGCGCGGTGTCGCGCGTGGCGGCGATCTTCTCGCGCAGCGCGGCACGGTCGATCTTGCCGTTCAGCGTGTACGGCAGCGCATCGCAGCGTACGAACCGGTGAGGCTGCCATGCTGCCGGCAGTTGCGCCGCCACGTGTGCTTTCAGCACCGCATCATCGGCTGCTGCACGCAGCGCGACGCACGCGATCAGCCGCGTCGGCCCGTTGCCGGTTTCGGCGACCACGGCCGCATCAGCCACGGCCGGATGCGAACGCAGGCACGCGGCGATCTCGGCGGGCTCCACACGCACGCCGCGCACCTGGACCTGGTCGTCGAGGCGGCCGAGGTAGTCGAATGCGCCGTCGTCGCGCAGCCGTGCGAGGTCGCCCGTGCGGTACACGCGCGCACCGGGTTCGCCGTCGGCATCGGGAATGAAACGTTCGGCCGTCAGCGCCGGACGGCCGTGATAGCCGCGCGCGACGCAAACGCCACCCAGCAGCAGCTCACCCACACCGTCGACTTCGCCGCCGTCGACACGCGCGACGCGCGGCCCGATCACGCGGCCGATCGGCAACGACGCATACGCATCGTCGGCGGCCAGCACGGGCGTCTCGCCCGGCTCGACCGGCCACAGCATCGGCGAGATCACGGCCTCGGTCGGCCCGTAGCCGTTGATCAGGCGCACCGACGGGAAGGTGCCGCGCACGAATTCGAATGCCTGCTGCGGCAGCGCTTCGCCGCCGAACGCGAGCACGCGCAGGGCCGGCGGCACGCCGTCGCGCGCGGCCACTGCCGCGAATTCGCGCAGGTACGCGGGCGGGAACGCGGCCACATTGATCGCTTCACTCACCAGCAGCGCATGCGCGGCATCCGGCGCAAACGGTTGCGGCGGCGCCACGACGATGCTCGCCCCCGTCGCGAGCGGCGCGAGCCAGCATTCATGCGCGGCGTCGAAATTGACCGACGCGAAATGCAGCAGGCGGTCGCCCGCCTCGATCGGCAACGCGGCAGCGAGCGCGTCGCAATGCGCGGCAAGCGGCCCGTGTTCGACGACGACCGCCTTCGGCGTGCCGGTCGAACCTGACGTATAGATCATGTAGGCGGCCGAACGCGGGTGGACGGCCACCGCCTCTTCATCGGCTGCAATATCCTGCCCGTCCGCCGCGCCGGCTTCAGCTTCCACATCAAACGCGTGTTCGAACGGCTTGCCGAGCGCCGCACGACCGGCCGCGTCGACGATCCCGTGCCGCAACTGCGCATCCTGGACGATCCAGTCGAGGCGCGCGGCCGGGTGACGCGGATCGAGCGGCACGAACACGCCACCCGCCTTCAGCACGGCCAGCAGCGCGACGAACAGTTCGCCCGAGCGCTCGACGCACACGCCCACCCGCACTTCCGCGCCGACGCCGGCCGCGCGCAGTTGCCGGGCCAGCCGCGACGCCCGCGCGTCGAGCGCGCCGCGCGACAGGCGCAAGTCATTCTGGAAAGGGACCGCGATGGCGGGTGCGTCGGGCGCGAGGCGCGCCAGTTCGCGGATTCGGTGATGCAGCGCAGTCGGGAAACTCGTCATGTGCGTGAAGTCCTTCGGTCCGGCCGCTTCGGCCAAGTCTCGGGGCCGCTTGGGGCGGCTTCACTGGTGTGACGAACGGCGCGGCCGATTTTTTACCGTTTTGTGCTCAAAGGCCGTGCGAACGCTTTTTTTGAACGCGCCGCTAAATATTTGCGCGGCCCGTTCGTCTATCAGGGAGGAAAGCCGGAACGGGGCCCCGCCTCGCCCGCCGCTTTCACGTCAGTTTTGCCGTTTCCGCGTTTTCGCTAGCCTTCCCTTTACCGACGTTGCCGATGACAGCCGCCCACGAGCCTTCTTCCCCGCCGTCCCTCGACGCCTCCCCCGGCCGCCCCGCGGCGCGCCTGATCCTTGCGCTGTTGCGCGAAAGCCGCGCGTCACTCGTGCTGGCGCTCACCGCGTGCGTGCTGAACGGCGTCGCGAGCGTGCTGCTCGTCGCGACGCTGAACCGAGCGCTTTCCCAACCGGGCGCGGCCGACGCGTCGCTCGCGTGGCGCTTCGCGCTGTGCGCGGTGATCGCGCTCGTCACGCGGATCGTGTCGGGCACGCTGTTCGCGCGCCTGTCGCAGGACACGATGGCGCGGCTGCGCGTGCATCTCGCGCGGCGCGTCGGCGCGGCCGAACTGCGCGACATCGAGCGGATCGGCGCGGCGCCCGTGCAGTCGGTGCTGACCGACGACGCCACCAACGTGTCGATGCTGTTCTTCGCGCTGCCGAACCTGGTCATGCACGGCTCGATCGTGTTCGGCTGCCTCGGCTACCTCGCGTGGCTGTCGTGGCCGGTGTGCCTGCTCGCGCTGGCCGCGATCATCGCCGGCTCGCTCGGCTATCACACCGGCGACCGCCGCGCGATCGCATCGCTCGAAGCGGCCGGCCAGGCGCAGGACCGCCTGTTCGGCTATCTCGGCTCGCTGTTTTCCGGCGCGAAGGAACTGAAGCTGCACGATGAGCGCGCTCGCCAGTTCGTCGACGGCCAGCTCGGCGCCGCGATCGGCGAGGTGCGCGACCACCGTCGCCGCGCGTTCAGCGCGTACGCGGTCGGGGTCGGCTGGATCATCTTCCTGTTCTACGTGTTCCTCGGCATCGCGTCGTTCTGGCCGCAGCTCGGCGTGCATGCTGATCCGGCCGCGGCCGCCGGCTACGTCGTCGTGTTCCTGTTCATGCTCGTGCCGCTCGACGGGCTGCTGAACAACCTGCCGACCGTCAACGCGGCCCGCGTGTCGCTCACGCGGATCGAAGGCGTGATGGCCGAATTCGGCGCGCTGCGCACGGTGCCGCCCGCAGCCGATGCACCCGACGTGCCGCCGGCCGGCGCCGTCACGCTGCGCGGCGTCACGCATGCCTACTTCCACGAGCGCGACGAACGGATGTTCAGCATCGGGCCGATCAACCTGACGATCCAGCCGGGCGAGCTCGTGTTCATCGTCGGCGGCAACGGCAGCGGCAAGACGACGCTGGCGAAGGTGCTGACGGGGCTCTACGAGCCGGAAGAAGGCACGATCGAGGTCGATGGCCGCGCGATCGGCTGGCGTGAACGCGCCGCATACCGGCAGCGCTTCAGCGCGGTGTTCAACGATTTCCACCTGTTCGATGCACTGCTCGGCATCGTCGATCCCGACGATCCGTCCCGCGCGCAGGCCGATGCACGTGCGAACGCGCTCGTCGCGAAGCTCGCGCTCGATCACAAGGTGAAGGTGGTGGACGGCGCATTCTCGACCCGCGCACTGTCGACCGGGCAGCGCAAGCGGCTCGCGCTCGTCGTCGCGTACCTGGAGGACCGGCCGTTCTACCTGTTCGACGAATGGGCGGCCGACCAGGACCCGTCGTTCAAGGCCGTGTTCTACGAGCAACTGCTGCCCGAGCTGCGTGCGCGCGGCAAGGCCGTGATCGTGATCACGCACGACGACCGCTACTTCGATCTCGCCGACCGCTTGCTGAAGCTCGACAACGGGCGCATCGTCAGCGACACGACGCCGGCCAGGTCGCACGCGCAGAATGGTGTCGACGCGCTGAGCGCGTAATTCGGCCGTCGATGGAAAAAATCGCCGACGCGCTGCCATGGCAGTGCGTCGGCGATTTTCGTTTCAGGAGGCAATGTGGCTGGCGCGTAGCGCGATCGCGGAACGCCTCGGGCGATTCACCGCGAATCCTGCGCACATGCCGCGGCCGACGTCGGCGAGCACGCTGCCCGACCGCAGCGCATCGCATCGAGCGCGACCGCCGGCCATGCGGCCAGGTCGAGCCGGATCGCCGCGCGGCGCGCGCAGGCCAACCGCACCGCCCTGCCCGTCGAAGTCGAAGCGGCGTCATCCGCCGATCGACCGCCGCGCACTCAACGCACGGCCGGCAGCTTCAGCATCGTATCGGTCATCACGTCGGCCAGTTTCAGCGCCGACATCGGCCCGCCGAACCCCCAGATATTGCGTTCGATGAGCGCGATCCGGTGTTCCTTCATCGCGGGCACGAAGCGCCACACCGGCGAATCGAGTTTCGCGGACAGCGGCACCTCCATCCCCGACGCGGTCACGAACAGCACGGCCAGCTCGCGCTGCCTGAGCAAATCGGCGGACGTCACGTACAGCGTGCCTTCCCGCGTCGGCTTGGTCGGCCACGAATCGAGCCCGAGCGCGCGTGCAAGACCCGCCGACGTGCTGTTGCCCGTATAGGCCCAGTAGCGGTCGGGCAAGCCGAGATCCTGCAGCAGCGCGACGCGTTCGCCCTTTCGGCCCGCGGCGGCGAGCCGCGCCGCATTGCGCGCGATGCCCGCATCGAGTTGCGCATCGACCGCCTGCGCACGTGCGTCGCGCCCCGTCACCGCACCGATCGTCCGGAAGATCTGCCGCATCCAGTCGAGCTGCGTGACCGGTACGCCGCCATCGGACACGTTCGGGCTGAACTGGAACAGGATCGTCGGCGCGATCCGGTCGAGCGCATCGAAAATCGGCGCATGGCGGAAGCCGACGCCGATGATCAGGTCGGGCTTGACTGCCGCGATCGCCTCGAGCCCCGGCTCCTGGCGCGAACCGATATCGGTCACGTTCGCGAGCCGGTCGCTTTGATAGCCGAGCCAGCCCGGATAGAACGCGGTATCGGCCATCCCGACCGGCACGAGGTCGAGTGCAATCACGCTTTCCGCGAACATGAAATCGAGCGCGACCACGCGTTGCGGCCGCACCGGCATCGTCGCGCTCGCCTGCGACACGACGGGATTGCCGGCCAGCGACACCGCGCCCGGCACACG
>NZ_JAAGPG010000560.1:0-5175 GCF_017104665.1 Burkholderia sp. Se-20378
TGCCGCTGCGGCCGGCCGCGCCGCTACTCGGCGTGCCCGACGGCGCGGCCGACATGCCGCCCGTTGCGCTCGTGTCCGAGCTTGCGCCGCCGCTGTCGCTTTCGCTCTTCTTCTGGCAGCCCGCCCCTGCCGCCAGGCCCGCAATCAGGATGCCGGCGAAGACGGCTCGCGATACATGACGAAGTGAATATCGCTGCATGACACCTCCGCTGATGTCGATGTGGATGGAGCCCGCTGGCGAGCAATTCCCGTGCCGCACCGGCCGTCGCCGGCGCCCGCATTCCATTCATTTTTCAAATGAGGCCTAACCGAATATTTAATTTCCCATCACCGGGCGGGCCTTCCATACTCGCGAACAAATCCGAGACATAACGTCCACGGCGGCCGGGCCGGCGCAGCGTTCCCACGCTGCCGGTTTCGCGCCCCGCACATGGAAGGAGACAACGGCGTGCAACTGGAAGCCACCCACCGCCCGGGCATCGTGCTCGGCGCGGACGACGCATCGCATCGAACCGATTCGGCCGCGCGCGACGCCGCGCTGAGCCCGCGGCTGCACAACGCCGACCTCGCGCCGACCAAGGCCGAGGGCCGGACGTGGGGCCGCTACAGCATCTTTGCGCTGTGGACCAACGACGTGCACAACATCGCGAACTACTCGTTCGCGATCGGGCTGTTCGCGCTCGGCCTGTCGGGCTGGCAGATGCTCGCGTCGCTCGCGATCGGCGCGGTGCTCGTGTATTGCTTCATGAACCTGACCGGCTACATGGGCCAGAAGACCGGCGTGCCGTTTCCGGTGATCAGCCGGATGAGCTTCGGCATCTACGGCGCGCTGCTGCCCGCGATGATCCGCGCGGTGATCGCGATCGCATGGTTCGGGATCCAGACCTATCTCGCGTCGGTCGTGCTGCGCGTGCTGCTCACCGCGATCTGGCCGGGCCTCGCCGCGTTCGACCAGAATGCGATCTTCGGGCTCTCGACACTCGGCTGGGTCACGTTCGTCGCGATCTGGCTCGTGCAGATCGGCATCCTCACGTACGGAATGGAAATGGTCCGCAAGTACGAGGGGCTGGCCGGGCCAGTGATCCTCGTCACGACGCTGTCGCTCGCCGCATGGATGTTCAGCCGCACGGGCGGCCATCTCGCGATGTCGATCGGCAAGCCGCTGACCGGCTTCAGGATGTGGACGGAGATCTTCGCGGGCGGCTCGCTGTGGCTCGCGATCTACGGCACGCTGGTGCTCAACTTCTGCGATTTCGCGCGCTCGTCGCCGAGCGCGAAGACGGTGCGTGTGGGCAACTTCTGGGGCCTGCCGGTCAACATCCTCGTGTTCGCGACGATCAGCTTCGTGCTCGCCGGCGCGCAGTTCAAGCTGAACGGCCACATCATCCACAGCCCGACGGAAATCATCGCGACGGTGCCGAACAAGCTGTTCCTCGTGCTCGGCTGCCTCGCGTTCCTGATCGTGACGGTCGCCGTGAACATCATGGCGAACTTCGTCGCGCCGGCCTTCGTGCTGACGAGCCTCGCGCCGCATCGCCTGTCGTTCCGCCGCGCGGGCCTGATCAGCGCGACGGTCGCCGTGCTGATCCTGCCGTGGAACCTGTACAACAGCCCGATCGTGATCGTCTACTTCCTGTCCGGCCTCGGCGCGCTGCTCGGCCCGCTGTACGGGATCATCACGGTCGACTACTGGCTCGTGCGCAAGCAGCGCGTGAACGTGCCCGACCTCTATACCGAAGCGCCGACCGGCGCCTACTTCTACACGCGCGGCGTGAACCGCAAGGCGCTCGCGGCGCTGGTGCCGTCCGCGCTGATCTCGATCACGCTCGCCGTCGTACCGGCCTTCAGCGCGATGACGCCGTTCTCGTGGCTGCTCGGCGCGGCCATCGCGGGCAGCGTGTACTGGCTGCTGGCCGATCGCAACCGGCACTACGAGGAGCGTTCGGGCGAATCCATCGCGGTCGCCTGCGCCCAACACTGAAACACACGCATACGGAGTCGCAATGAGGATCCTGGTAGTCAACGTCAACACGACCGAGTCGATCACCAACGCGATCGCCGCGCAGGCGCAGGCCGCCGCGTCGCCCGGCACGGAGATCGTCGGGCTGACGCCGCGCTTCGGCGCGGAGTCGATCGAAGGCAACTTCGAGAGCTACCTCGCGGCGATCGCCGTGATGGATCGCGTGCTGAGCTACGACGAGCCGTACGACGCGGTGATCCAGGCCGGCTACGGCGAACACGGTCGCGAAGGCCTGCAGGAACTGCTGACGGTGCCCGTCGTCGACATCACCGAAGCGGCCGCGAGCGTCGCGATGCTGCTCGGCCATCGCTACTCGGTCGTCACGACGCTCGACCGCACGGTGCCGCTGATCGAGGATCGCCTGAAGCTCGCCGGGCTCGACGCGCGCTGCGCATCGGTGCGTGCAAGCGGCCTCGCGGTGCTCGAACTCGAGGAGAACCCGGCCCGCGCGATCGAGTCGATCGTCGGCCAGGCGCAGCGCGCGGTGAAGGACGATCACGCGGAAGTGATCTGCCTCGGCTGCGGCGGGATGGCCGGCCTCGACCAGCAGATCGAGGAATGCACGGGCGTGCCGGTCGTCGACGGCGTCTCGGCCGCGGTCGCGCTCGCCGAATCGCTGGTGCGCCTGAAGCTGAAGACGTCGAAAGTTCGCACGTACGCGCCGCCGCGCCCGAAGCGGATCGTCGGCTGGCCTGGCACCTTCGCACAATGATGCGCCGCCGGCCCGCTGCTGCGTCGCACTCGGGCATCGGGTCGCCAGGAGGTAGTTCGGCATGCGGGACCCACTAGAACCGAACGCCCTGCCCGGCGACGCGTCCGACGCCGCGGGCGCGCTCGACGTGCTCGATGCACGGCTGATGCGCATCCTGCTCGTGCTGTTGACCGAGCGCACCGTGTCGCGTGCGGCCGTGCGCCTGAACATGTCGCAGCCGGCCACCAGCGCCGCGCTCAAGCGCCTGCGCACGCTGCTCGGCGATCCGCTGCTGGTGCGCAGCCGCTACGGGATGGTGCCGACCGAATTCGGCGCACGGCTGATCGAACCGCTGCGCAACGCGCTGCGCGTGATCGACTTCATCCGCATCCAGCAACCGACGTTCGACGCACGCACGTCGGTGCGCACCTACCGGATCGGCTGCCCCGACTACCTGAACGTGCTGTTCGTGCCGAAGCTCGTCGCGCTGTTTCGCGAACGCGCGCCGAATGCGCAGCTCGTGTTCCATCCGCTCGGCGACGGCTTCGACGACGAGCGCGCGCTGGCCGATGGCGAGCTCGACGTCGTGATCGACAATCGCCCCGCGCGCTCGTCGCGGTTCCGGCAGGACGACCTGTTCGACGATCGCGTCGTGTGCCTGATGCGCGCGACGCATCCGCTCGCGCGGCGCGGCACGATGACGGCCGGCGATTTTTCCGAAGCGCCGCAGCTGTGCCCGACGCCGTCGTGGCTCGAAGCGTCCGGCGCGATCGACAGGCAGCTCGAACGCGTGGGCCTGCAGCGGCGGATCGTCGTCACGCTGCCGCACTTCGAACTCGCCGCGCACGCGCTGGTGCGCACCGACATGCTGCTGACCACCACGTACCGGCTCGCGCGGCACTATGCGAAGCTGCTGCCGCTCGCCGCCGTCGCGCTGCCGGCCGAACCGCCGGACATCGTGTACCGGATGACCTGGAACGAATCGGGCGAGTGCACCGAAGGCGTGCGCTGGTTGCGCGGGCTGATTGCCGAAGCGACGCGCGCGTGGCTCGACGCGGAAGCGAGGCTGCCGGCCGTTGCGGCAGTGGCCGCCGCCGGGGCCGATGCGGACGCCCCGAAGACCACGCCGGCCATCGCCGATACGCCCGAGCCCACACGGCGTACGCGCCGCAGACAGGCGACGCATTGCCACGCATCGCGTCAACCGCGTGTCGCCCATGCGGCACGCATCCATCGGCTCTCGACGAAGTCGCATTGACCGGCGCGATCGACCGGTGCGACGAAAAACAAATAGGTAGCCCGAGCCCGCCGACGGGCAGCACGGCACGACAACCGATCGCGAGACGCGATGGGCGCTGACGTACTACGCGAATAAGCGACCGCGCAACATCAAGCGTGCCGCGCCAGCACGAGCAACACCGACAGCGACACGATCGACCCGAGCGTCGACAGCAGGATCGTGCGCGACGTCACCTGCGCTTCGCGCCCGTAGAACTCGGCCAGCATGTACGGGCCGGTGCCGGTGGGCAACGCGGCGAGCACGACGGCAATCTGCGCCAGCACCGGCGGCAGCGCGAACACGCGCACACCCAACCACCACGCAAGCGCGGGCTGCACGAACAGCTTCACCGCCGTCAGTGCAACGCTGCCGCGCGGCGCCGCGCCGGACGCCTCCCGCTTCTCCGCGAGAAACAGCCCTAGGCTGACGAGCGCACACGGGCTCGCGGCCCCGCCGAGCAACTTCAGGAACGTATCGACCGGCGCACCGAGCGGCACCTGCGCGGCCGACACGCAAACGCCGGCCAGCGGCGCGACGATCAGCGGGTTGCGCAGCAGCGCACCGACCACCTTCCACATCAGCCGCAACGGCGCGCGATCGCGCTGTAGCCCGATCTCGATCAGCACGATCGCGCCGGCGAACAGCACGCATGCCACGAGAATGGTCGCGATCGTGGTTGGCGTGAGGCTGTCGGTGCCGAACGCGAGCAGGCACAGCGGGAAGCCGAGATAGCCGGTGTTCGGGTACGACGCGGCGATCGCGTCGATGCTCGCATCGGCGAGTCCGCGCCCCGCAAACAGGCGCCATGCGAGCACGCCGACGAATACGAGCGCACAGGTCAGCGCGAACGTGGCAACGAAGGCCGGCTGATACAGCTGGTGCCACGACGCATGCGCCATGATCTGGAACAGCAGCGCGGGCAGCGCGAGCCACACGACGAAGCGGTTGAGTTCCGAGGCCGCGGCCGGCCCGAGTACGCCGCGCCGACGGCACAGGAACCCTGCCGCGATCAGCCCGAACACGGGCAACAGAATCTCGATCGTCGATGACATCTGGAATACGCTGCGTGAAACCGGAACGCGCCAGCTTAATGGTTCCGCCGGGTCGCGTCCAATACGCGGCGCATGCTGCCCCGTGCGTCACGCGCCGTCGCGCATCGGTTGCGTAAGCAACTTGTAGGCAACG
>NZ_JAAGPG010000561.1:0-5349 GCF_017104665.1 Burkholderia sp. Se-20378
CCCGACGTGCGCGACCCGGGCGCCGCACGCGACACGGGCGGCGACGCGCCCGTCACGGTCGTCAGCGATGTCCACGAATTCGTGATCCAGCACGACGGCGCGCTCGACGAGCACGACGATTCGACGCTGCGCGCGAACGACGCGAACGGCATCGATGCCATCGCGCAGCGCTACGTGTGGTTCGACAAGAATCTCGAGAAGGTGGACCTGCTCGCGGCCGAGACGATCGACCGAGACGGGGTCGCGCATCCGGTCGGCGCGGACGGCATCCGCGACGTGCAGGAGCCGCGCTCGGCCGGCGCGCCGACGTTCCAGGACGGGCTGCTGCGCACCGTCGTGTTTCCCGGCGTCGAAGCCGGGTCGAGCACGCGCGTGGCGTTCCGCAAGACCCGCACGAAGCCGGTCAACCGCGGCTACTTCGGCTATACCGTGGAGCCGTCGCGCGAGCCGGTCGACAGCCAGCGGCTGATTTTCGATGTGCCGGCCGACATGCCGCTGTACGCGGATGCGCGCGGCTACGTCGCGCTGCCGCCGGTCACCGCGAACGGCCGCACGCGCTACGAATTCGACTACCGGCACGGGCCGTACGACCGCATCGAGAACGGCGCGGTCGGCTACGCGACCTACGGCGACCGGCTCGTCGTGTCGACGCTGCCCGACTATGCGGCGTTCGCCGCGCGCTATCGCAACGCGGCCGTCGATCCGGGCGCGGACGATCCGGCCGTCGCGCTACTGGCGCGTACGCTCACCGCGGGTGTTGCCGATCCGCGCGACCAGGCCCGCATCCTGTACGACTGGGTGCAGGCGAACATCCGCTACGTCGGGTTGTTTCTCGGCGAAACGGCTGCCGCGCCGCATCGCGTGACGGACATCCTGCGCAACCGCTACGGCGACTGCAAGGACCATGTCGCGCTGTTCGGTGCGTTGCTCGCGGCGGTCGGCATCCGCAGCGAACCGGTGCTGCTCAATCTCGGGTCCGTCTACACGCTGCCGTCGGTGCCCGGCTACGGCGGCGGTGCGATCAATCACGCGATCACGTGGCTGCCCGATCTCGCGCTCTACGCGGACACGACGACGGCCGGCATCGCGTTCGGCTATCTGCCGCCGATCGTGATGGACCGTCCCGCGCTGCTGGTCGACACGGGCGTGCTGTCGCGCACACCGGCCACGCAGCCGCGCGGCCGCATCGCGCGGGTCGAGATCGATGCGGCCGGGCCGGGCGCCACGCGTTTTCATGCATACATCGAGGACGACGGCTGGACGGCCGAACTCGAACGCAACCTGTTTCGCCGCGCGACGCCCGACCTCGTCGCGCAGCTCGCGAACAACCGTTTGCGGCAAAGCGGCTTGCGCGGCCGCGCGCAACTGTCGACCAGCGACCGGCGCGTAACCGACGGGCCGTTCGACGTGACGATGTCGGGCACGCTCGACCATTTCGTGTGGCCTGACGGCACGACCGCGTTGCCCGCGCTGTCGAGCCTGACGGGCGGCATCGCGACGCAGGTCGAGAACTGGCTCGCCGAGCCCGTGCGCACGCAGCCGTGGGGCTGCATCGGCGGCACGTTCGACGAGACCGGTCAGGTCGCGCTGCCGGCCGACGTCGTGGTGACCGACCTGCCGGCCGATACGGCCGTGCACGACCGCTTCGTCGACTTCACGTCGCATTACGTATTCGATGCGGCCGCGCGCGTCGTGCAGGTCACGCGGCGGATGACGGCGAATTTCGGCCGTCAGGTGTGTACGCCGGACGAATTCACGGCGCTGCGCGCGTCGCTCGAACGCATCGAACGCGACACGCAGGCGCAGATCGTCGTGCGGGCGAAAGGGCGTTGAACGGGTAGGGGACGTGTGCGTGTCGATGTCATCGGTCGACGCGCAGGAGGGCAATCATGACTGAGCGGGACTACGAGATCGCCGATCTCTCGAAGGATTTGCTGGGCCGGATCGTGCAGGGCACCGTGGCGAGCGGTGCAGTCGTGGATGCGGAGCAGTGCGCGGCGCTTGCCGTGCAATGCGCGACGGCGCTGGTCGACAGGCTGGCAGCGCGCAGCAACTGAGCGCTGCGGTCACGCGTGGCGGCGACTTGCGCGAGACGCCCGGCGGTCGCCACGAGCATCACGCGTCACGCATTACGCTTCGACCCGCACCTCGCCGTCCGCGCGCACGGCGCCCGGCGGCTTGCCCACCACGCGCTTGAACGCGCGGCTGAACGCGGCGAGTGAACCATAGCCGAGCCGGTACGCGACGGCCTCGATCGTCTCGTGGTCGCGCGTGATCCATTGCGCGGCGAGCCGCATCCGCAGTTCGGTCAGGTAGCGCACCGGCGTCATCCCGGTGGCCGCGAGAAAGCGTTCGGCGAACACCGAGCGCGACACGCCGGCTTCGGTCGCGAGCTCCGCCACGCTCCAGTTGCGGCCCGGATCGCGATGCAGCGCGACGATCGCGCGGCCGAGCTTCGGCTCGCGCAGCGCCTGCACCCAGCCCGTCGCATCACCGCATCCGCATTCGACCCAGCCGCGCACGATGAACGCCGCGACCACATCCGCGAGCCGCGCGAGGATGCCCGCGAAGCCCGCGCGCGCCGAGCACGCTTCGCGCTCCATCGCATCGAGCATCGGGCGGATTTCCGGGTAGCGCGCGAGCAGCGTGCCGACGTGCATGAACTCGGGCATCGTGCCGACGAGCGGCTGCATGCCGCCGAGATCGAGCTCCATGCACGCGCTGAAGATCAGCGCATCGCCGGCGCCCGGCTCGGTCGTCGCGCAACTGGCGGGCGACACGCCGGCCGACGCCACCGACGCCACCGTATCGCAGATCTTCGCGACCTCGAAGCCGTTGATCTCGCGGCACGGTGCATCGGGGTCCGACACCAGCGCGTGCATGCCGCCGTGCGGCAGCAGGATCGCATCGCCGGCCTCGAGCCGCATCGTGTCGCCCGACGCGTCGCGCAGCAGCACGGGCCCGCGCCCGACGAAATGGAACTGCGCGCGGCCCGTCACATGGCCGAAATTCAGCCCGAACGGCCGCGCGACCTGGATGCGGCGGTACTGGACACCGCTCAGGCGCATCCCCAGCAGCAGCTCGCTGACGAGGTCGTGCACGTCGGGGATGGGCGGAAGCAGGGGCTCGGACATATCGAGATTCGGACGTTCGATCAACAAGAACGGATTGTATGTCATAGACCGTCCTGACGTGGTTCCTTACGATACGCCCTCATCAGTACTTTCCCTAACCGACACGGAACCACGCATGAATCCCGGAATCTCCTCGGCCGCCTCGACGGCGGCCCCCCGCGAACCGGCCTGGGGCGCGGTATTCGCGATGGCGCTCGGCGTGTTCGGGCTCGTCACGGCCGAATTCCTGCCCGCCAGCCTGCTGACGCCGATGGCCGACAGCCTCGGCGTGACCGAAGGCGTGGCGGGGCAGGCCGTCACGGCTACCGCGACGGTCGCGCTGGTCACGAGCCTGCTGATCTCGGCGCTGACGCGCACGATCGACCGGCGGCGCGTGCTGCTCGTGTTCTCGGTGCTGCTCGTCGCGTCGAACCTGGCGGTCGCGTTCGCGCCCAACCTGACGCTGCTGCTGATCGGCCGCGTCGTGCTCGGCATCGCGCTCGGCGGCTTCTGGACGATGGCGACGGCCACCGCGATGCGGCTCGTGCCGACGTCGATGGTGCCGCGCGCACTGTCGATCATTTTCAGCGGCGTGGCGGTCGCGACGATCGCGTCCGCGCCGATGGGCAGCTACTTCGGCCACCTGATCGGCTGGCGCAACGTGTTCCTGATCGCGGCCGCGCTCGGCGGCCTCTCGTTCGTGTCGCAGATCCTCACGCTGCCGTCGATGCCGCCGAGCGGCACGACGCGGCTGCGCACGCTGGTCGACGTGCTGCGCCGGCCGACCGTCGGCCTCGGCATGTTCGCGACGATCCTCGTGTTCACCGGGCACTTCGCGTTCTTCACGTACCTGCGGCCGTTCCTCGAGCAGGTCGCGGGCGTCGGCGTGAACGGGCTGTCGGCGATCCTGCTCGGCTACGGCATCGCGAACTTCGTCGGCACGTCGCTCGCCGGCCGCGTGCTCGAACACCGGTTGCGGCCGATGCTGATCGGCATGCCCGCGCTGATGGTCGTGCTCGGCGTCGCGCTCGTCGCGCTCGGCCGCGCGCCGATGATCGACGCGGTGCTCGTCGCGTTGTGGGGGATGGCGTTCGGCGGCGTGCCCGTCGCCTGGTCGACGTGGGTCACGCGTACCGTGCCCGACGAGGCCGAGAGCGCGGGCGGGCTGATCGTCGCGGCGATCCAGCTTGCGATCGCGACGGGAGCGGCAGCCGGCGGCGTCGTATTCGACGCGAACGGTGCGGCCGGCGTGTTCGTGGCCGCAGCCGTCGTGCTGGCCGTCGCGGTTGCGACGATCGTGACCGGCGTGCCGAAGCGTGTCGGCGTGGTGCCCGCGCTGGCGGAATGACCGGCACCGGCGGGCCGCCCGGCCCGCCGCTCAGCGCACCGGTGCGTGCGTGTCGAGCAACTGCCGGTGGCGCGCTTCGGTCGCGTCGTCGGCGGGGAACATGCACTCCATGCGCAACTCCTGCGCGGCGGCGCTTTGCGGCGTCCCCACCGTCGTGACCAGCGAGAAGTAACGCAGCACGACGCCTTCGTGCACGAAGCCGATCGGGATGACCGGCAGCGACGGTGCGGCGGCGGGTGCCGGCGGCGTTTTCCAGTCGCGCGGCGCATCGGGGCTCGCGAGCAGGTCGTCGAGCAGCTGCCGTGTGTCGTCGTCGATCACGCGCCCGACCGATTCGCGGTGCACGCGCTGCAGCAGGCTGCGCGACACCGTTTCCCAGTCGGCCAGGAACGGCCGCATCCCGTGCGGATCGAACATCAGGCGCAGCAGGTTGCGCGGGCTTTCGCGCGCAGCCATGTCGATGAAGCAGCCGAAAAAGCGTGGCGCCGCGTCGTTGGTCATCAGCACGTTCCAGTGGCGGTCCATCACGATCGCCGGAAACGGATCGTGCTGGCGCACGACCCGCTCGAGCGCACCGATCACACCCTGCATCTCCTGCGCATCCCACGGCGCTTCCGAATACACGGGCGCATAGCCGGCCGCGAGCAGCAGCGCGTTGCGCTCGCGCAGCGGCACGTCCAGCGTCTGCGCGAGCGTCAGCAGCGTGTCGCGGCCCGGCACGCTGCGTCCGCTTTCGATGAAGCTGATCTGGCGTTGCGAGATGCCCGCGTCGAGCGACAGGTCGAGCTGGCTCACGCCGCGCACATCGCGCCAGTAGCGCAGCAACTGGCCCAGTTCGTGCGTCGGCGCGTGCGGTTCGCGGCGGCTGGCGTTCATCGTGCCTCCCAG
>NZ_JAAGPG010000562.1:0-5334 GCF_017104665.1 Burkholderia sp. Se-20378
TAAGGAAGTCCCCTTGGGGGAGAATGCCGCGATTTCGCGCGTCACGCCGCCGCCGTTCTTCCATGGCGACGCGACGAGATCCGCTGCGCGGATCATCGTCGCGTTCACCGGCGCCTGGTGGAGCGCCGTCATGCTCAGCGGCCGAGCATCGGCAGCTTCAGGCCGGCTTCGCGGGCCGTCTGCTGCGCGAGTTCGTAGCCGGCATCCGCATGGCGCATCACGCCCGTCGCCGGGTCGTTCAGCAGCACGCGGCCGAGACGCTCGTGCGCTTCGGCGGTACCGTCGGCGACGATCACGACGCCCGAGTGCTGCGAGAAGCCCATGCCAACGCCGCCGCCATGGTGCAGCGACACCCACGATGCGCCGCCTGCGGTGTTCAGCAGTGCGTTCAGCAGCGGCCAGTCGCTCACGGCGTCCGAACCGTCCTTCATCGATTCCGTCTCGCGGTTCGGGCTGGCGACCGAGCCGGTGTCGAGGTGGTCGCGACCGATCACGATCGGGGCCTTCAGTTCGCCGTTCTTGACCATCTCGTTGAACGCCTGGCCGAGGCGATAGCGATCCTTCACGCCGACCCAGCAGATCCGTGCCGGCAGGCCCTGGAACGCAATGCGCTCACGCGCCATGTCGAGCCAGTTGTGCAGGTGCGGATCGTCGGGGATCAGCTCCTTCACCTTCTGGTCGGTCTTGTAGATGTCTTCCGGATCGCCCGACAGCGCGACCCAGCGGAACGGGCCCTTGCCTTCGCAGAACAGCGGACGGATGTAGGCCGGCACGAAGCCCGGGAAGTCGAATGCGTTCTCGACGCCCATTTCCAGCGCCATCTGGCGGATGTTGTTGCCGTAGTCGAGCGTCGCCGCGCCGCGTTCCTGCAACGCCAGCATTGCGCGCACCTGGACAGCCATCGACTGCTTCGCGACCTTCACGATACTCTGCGGATCGACCTTCTGCGCCTCGCGCCATTGCGCGACGGTCCAGCCTTGCGGCAGGTAGCCGTTGATCGGGTCGTGCGCGCTCGTCTGGTCGGTCACGCAATCCGGCGTGATGCCGCGCGTGACGAGTTCCGCGAACACGTCGGCCGCGTTGCCGAGCAGGCCGATCGACACCGGCTTGCCGTCGCGCTTCGCTTCCTCGATCATGCCGAGCGCTTCGTCGAGCGTCGTCGCCTTCTTGTCGACGTAGCGCGTCTTCAGGCGGAAGTCGATACGGGTCTCGTCGCATTCGACCGCGATCATCGAGAAGCCGGCCATCGTCGCGGCCAGCGGCTGCGCGCCGCCCATGCCGCCCAGGCCGCCCGTCAGGATCCAGCGGCCCGACGGATCGCCGTTGAAGTGCTGGTTCGCGACCGAGAAGAACGTTTCATAGGTACCCTGAACGATGCCCTGGCTGCCGATGTAGATCCAGCTGCCGGCCGTCATCTGGCCGTACATCATCAGGCCCTTGCGGTCGAGCTCGTGGAAGTGATCCCAGTTCGCCCAGTGCGGCACCAGGTTCGAGTTCGCGAGCAGCACGCGCGGCGCATCCTTGTGCGTGCGGAACACACCGACCGGCTTGCCCGACTGGATCAGCAGCGTCTCGTTCTCTTCGAGATCCTTCAGCGACGCGAGGATCTGGTCGTAGCATTCCCAGTTGCGTGCCGCGCGGCCGATGCCGCCGTACACGACGAGCGCATGCGGATGCTCGGCGACTTCCGGGTCGAGGTTGTTCTGGATCATCCGGTAGGCCGCTTCGGCCAGCCAGGTCTTGCAGACTTTCTCGCTGCCGCGCGGCGCACGGATCGTGCGGGTCGGATCGAGACGGGGATCGATGTGTTTCGGATGGTTCATGACGACTGCTCCCGAAGGAAAATGAATATCAAATAGGAATCAGAAATGCCCGGTGAAGCGGTATCGGCTGCCGGGATGCCACAGATTCGCCACCGAGGCGACGACGCCCTGCGACCAGGTGCGTCGATGTAAAACCAGACACGGCTCGACGTCGTCCATCCGCAGCTGCTCGCGCCGCTCCGGCGCCGGGGCCGCCGCTTCGATCCGGTACTCGACGCGCTGCAGCGGAGCCGCGCGCATCAGGTACAGGTTCGGCGTCGTGTTCGTGAAATCCTGCTCGGCGTAATCCGGCGCGACCGCCGGATTCACCCATCGTTCTTCAAGCTGCACGGGCTCGTCATTCTCGAAGTGCAGCACCTGCGAATGAAACAGCTTCGTGCGCACGGCCACCTGCATCTCGTCGGCGAGCGCCTCGTCGGCGCGGATCGTGTCGAGGCCGAGCACGCTGGCGTGATACGCATGCCCGCGTGCACCGACTTCCTCCGAGATGCTGCGGATCGCCACCAGCGTCGATTCGTACTTCGGCCGCGCGACGTAGGTGCCCGCGCCCTTCATGCGCGTGAGCACCTGCTCGGCCGTCAACTCGCGCAACGCGCGGTTGACGGTCATGCGCGCCACCTTGAATTCGCGCGCCAGCTCGTTCTCGGACGGCACCTGATCGCCCTCCTCCCACTCGCCTGCGTGGATGCGGCCCAGGATGAAATCCTTGATCTCCTGGTAGACCGGCGCGCTCATGGGCTTACTGTTCCGACGCGAACGAGAACGGCGCGACCTTCGCGAACGCACGCTCGCCGACCAGCTTGGCGATCACGGCGATGTCCGGTGCGAAGTAGTGGTCGAGCTCGTAGTGCGCGACCTTGCCGCGGATCGTTTCCATCACGGGCGCCAGCTTCGGGCTCGTGTGGTACGGCGCGCGCAGGTCGACGCCTTGCGCGGCGGCCAGCAGTTCGATCGCGAGGATGTGCTTCGTGTTGTCCGCGATGTCGGCGAGCTTGCGCGCGGCGAACGTCGCCATCGACACGTGGTCTTCCTGGTTCGCCGAGGTCGGCAGCGAGTCGACCGACGCCGGGTGCGCGAGCGTCTTGTTTTCCGATGCGAGTGCGGCCGCCGTCACGTGGGCGATCATGAAGCCCGAGTTCACGCCGCCGTCCCGCACGAGGAACGGGGGCAGGCCCGACAGCGTCGCGTCGATCAGCAGTGCGATGCGGCGTTCGGCCAGTGCGCCGATTTCCGAGGCGGCGAGCGCGAGGTTGTCGGCGGCGAACGCGACGGGCTCGGCGTGGAAGTTGCCGCCCGACAGCACTTCGCCGGTATCCGGGAAGATCAGCGGGTTGTCCGACACGGCGTTCGCTTCGACCAGCAGCACGTCGGCTGCATGGCGCATCTGGTCCAGACACGCGCCCATCACCTGCGGCTGGCAGCGCAGGCTGTACGGGTCCTGCACCTTGTCGCAGTCGCGGTGCGACTGGTTGATCGGCGAGCCTTCGAGCAGGTCGCGGTACGACGCAGCCGCGTCGATCTGGCCCTGGTGGCCGCGCAATTCATGAATGCGTGCGTCGAACGGCTTCACCGAACCGGCAGCCGCGTCGACCGACAGCGCGCCCGCGACGAGCGCGGTGCGGTACAGGTCTTCGATCGCGAACATGTTGTCGAGCGCCAGCGCGGTCGATGCCTGCGTGCCGTTCAGCAGCGCCAGGCCTTCCTTCGCCTGCAGCGTCAGCGGCGCGAGGCCCGCGACGCGCAGACCGTCGAGTGCGCTTGCACGCTCGCCGCGGATGAACACTTCGCCGACGCCCAGCAGCACGGCCGACATGTGCGCGAGCGGTGCCAGGTCGCCCGATGCGCCGACCGAGCCCTTCACCGGGATCAGCGGCAGCACGTCCGCGTTGAACAGCTTGATCAGCGCGTCCATCACTTCACGACGGATGCCCGAGTGGCCGCGGCCGAGGCTCGACAGCTTCAGCGCCATCAGCAGGCGCACCGACGAGCGTGCCATCGGCTCGCCCACGCCGACCGCGTGCGACAGCACGAGGTTCTTCTGCAGCAGTTCGAGCTGGTCGTGCGGGATGTGCGTGCTGGCCAGGCGGCCGAAGCCCGTGTTGATGCCGTAGGCCGGCTCGCCCTTCGCGGCGATGTCGGCGACGGCCTTCGCGCCGGCGTCGATCTTCGCGAAGCTGGCCGGATCGAGCGTCAGTTGCACGGATTCGCGTGCGATCTGGCGCAGTTGCGGGAGGGTCAGGTGGCCGGGGGTCAACGTAATCATGTGAGCAATCCTGTCTAGACAAGTTCGGAATGGATTGAAGTGTAGCCACGCCAACTTGTCTAGACAACCCGTATTTCACCGATTTCGACTTGGGAGTTTCCCTGATGCCCGGCGCGCCCCGTCAAATCGGCCCGTGTGATCCGGCGCTTAACAGTTGTTGCAATTATTTTTTCTTTGGCAACATACGGATCATCATTCACCACGGAGACCGCCATGCCCTTCCCGTCACGACCCGCCACCCGGCTCGGCCGGCCCCTGCTGTTCGCCGCGTGTGCACTCGCATGCGGCGCGGCGCTCGCCGTGGAGCCGCTGTCGGGCACGCTCGAGAAGATCCGGCAGAGCAACCTGATCTCGATCGGCCACCGCGAAACGTCGGTGCCGTTCTCCTACGCCGACGCGAACGGCAAGGTCATCGGCTTCTCGCAGGACCTGTGCGACCGCGTGATCGCCGCCGTGAAGGCGCGCACCGGCACGCCCGACCTGCAGGTACGCTTCATCCCCGTCACGTCGCAGAACCGCATTCCGCTCGTGCAGAACGGCACCGTCGATCTCGAATGCGGCGTCACCACGAACCTCGCCGCGCGTCACGCGCAGGTCGCGTTCTCGACCACCTTCTTCGTCGCGACGACCCGCCTGCTCACACGCACGCGCTCCGGCATCCGCGACTTCCCCGATCTCGCCGGCAAGACGGTCGTGACGAACCAGGGCACGACGTCCGAGCGCCTGCTGCGCAAGATGAACGAGGAAAAGAAGATGAACATGCAGATCATCAGCGCGAAGGACTACGGCGAGGGACGCCTCACGCTCGAATCGGGCCGCGCGGCCGCGTACATGATGGACGACGTGCTGCTCGCGGGCGTGCGCCAGCTCGCCGCGAAGCCGGCCGACTGGCAGATCGTCGGCACGCCGCAATCGTCGGAAGCCTACGGGTTCATGCTGCGCAAGGACGATCCGCAGTTCAAGGCGCTCGTCGACGGCGTGCTCGTGCAGTTGATGAAGCGCGGCGAGATCGACGCGCTGTACGACAAGTGGTTCACGAAGCCGGTGCCGCCGAAGGGGCTGTCGTTCGACTTCGCGATGAGCGACGTGATCAAGGCGCGCTATGCGGCGCCGAACGACGCGCCGCTCGAATGAGCGGCGCGTACTGAACGCGGCTCACGCACGCGTCCACGCGACGCACGCCGCGTAGCCGGGCGCCGCGTCGAGCCACGCCGCATCGAACGCCGCAACGCCGGCGGCAGGCGCGGC
>NZ_JAAGPG010000055.1:0-28131 GCF_017104665.1 Burkholderia sp. Se-20378
TGCCGCGTTGTCGCTGACGACGATGTCCGCGCCCGGCAGGTTCGCCTCGCGGTTGATCATCACGACCGGGATCCGGTGTTCGAGATACTGCTGCGCGACCGCCAGCGGCGGCGACGCGGACGTCATCACGAGGCCCGCGATCCGGTAGCTGAGCAACTGTTCGAGCGATTGCCGAACCTGACGCGGATCTTCCGCATTGGTTACGAGCGGCGTGAGCGCGCGCTGCCCGAGCGCGGCCATCAGGTCCGACAGCAAGCGCGCGCGAAACGGATTCTCGAACCCGGCCGTCACGACGCCGATCATGCTGCTGCGCTGCGTGATCATGTCGCGTGCGATCAGGTTGACCTGATAGCCGAGCGCGCGCGCGGCGACCATCACGCGCTCACGCGTCTGCGGCGCGATGCTCGCCGTCGGCGAGAAGGCACGCGACACTGCGGAGCGCGACACGCCGGCGCGCGCCGCGACATCCGATGCCGTGACCCACGGCTTCCTTTCCTTGTCATTCATCGATTCATGATCCCTTCGAGCCACGATACGTGCATGCCGCTCGCCGACTGGATGTCGGCGCTCGACGATGCGCGGCTGCTGCATACGCTGACCCTACCGGGCAGCCATGACACCTGTGCGTATACCGTCGACGATTTACTCGTGCGCACCCAGCGTGTGCCGCTCGATGCCCAGCTCGCGCATGGCGTGCGGCTGCTCGACATCCGCTGCCGGCACGTGCGCGATGCGTTCGACATCCATCACGGCGGCATCGCGCTCGGCATGACGTTCGACGACGTGCTGGCAACCTGCGCGCGCTTTCTCGACGCGCATCCGCGCGAATGCATCGTGATGTCGGTGAAGGATGAATGGCCGGCGCACGCGTGTACACGCAGTTTCGATGCGACCTTCGACGCGCATCGCGCGCGGCATCCGCGGCTGCGCTGGCATGCCGGCGGCACGCTGCCCGCGCTCGGCGACGTGCGTGGTGCAATCGTGCTTCTGCGCCGCTTTCGCAGCAGCCGGCCGCTCGGCATCGACCTGACCGCGTGGCCCGACAACGCGACGTTCACGATCGATCACCCCGATGGCGCATTCGTGATCCAGGACGAATATCGCGTGCCGGTGGCCGCGTCGATCGGCTGGAAGTGGCGTGCGATCGACGCGCTGCTGACGGACCTGCCGTTGCCGGACAGCGGCCGCTGGGCGATCAACTTCTGCAGCGGGACCGGGATGGGCGCGAATCCGTCGGTGGTCGCGCACGGCGACGGCAGGGTGCAGGGCATTCATGCGCGGCTGGCCGAGCGTCTGCGCGCGCAGCGCGGCCCGTATGGCGCGATGCTGCTCGACTTCTGCGATGACGACGACTGGGCGCTGGTGCGCGCGCTGATCGCGTGCAACGACCATGCGCCGGCGCAGGGGGGGTGGCGCAAGACGTTTCGCTGTTAGCGGAGCTTCGCGCTGAAGAACGCGAGCGCCTTCGCGTCGAGCGTGTCGTGGAATGCCGCGCGATCGAATCCCTTCGCATCGGTACAGACTTCAGGCGAGACGTGCGCCAGTGGTTCGGGGCACGGCGCGAGAAACGCGAAATGCGCGGAATTCGGCACGACGTGGAATTCCGGCCGTTGCGGCAGCGTGTCGGCCAGCGCGGAGACCGTTTCCGGCTCCACGCCGTCGCCGCCCGCTTCGGAACCCCACAGCTGGATCGGCGCGTGCACGTCCTTCAGCGAAGCGGCGGTCGGGAATTCGTTCATCGGGTCGGCGATCACGTAGGCCTTGATCCGCGGATCGTGCGTCAACGGTTGGCGCGGCAGGTCATGGTCGCGGATCTGCTTGCAGATCAGCCAGGTCGGGTCGGGACAGGCCACGTGCGCGTGCACGAAATCCGGATTGGCGCCGGCCAGCACGAGGCCCGTATAGCCGCCGCGCGAAAAGCCGAAGAAACCGATCCGCGCGGGATCGATATGTGTGGCGTCGGGCCCGTTGGCCAGCATGTAATCGACCAGGCGCTTGATGTCCTCCGGCCGCTCGACCAGCTCCCGCAGGTCGGCCGCGCGGCTCATGTCGGTATGCGTGTCGCCGGGATGGTTGATCGCCGCGACGACGTAGCCCGCGTCGGCGAGCGTTTCGGCGAGGTCGTGATGCCCGAAGTACGTGCCGGCGTGGCCGTGCGAGATCACGACGAGCGGCAGCTTGTCGCCGACGGTCGGGCAGTTGCGTTGCCCTTTCAGCAGGAACGGGCCGATCGTGAGCGATTGCGCGGGGGTGGCGCACGGCGTCCAGATGGCCGCGCGCAGCTCGGGGCCGGCTGCGTCGGCCGGGATGGTGGCGAACTTGATGCCGGCCGCATGCGCGGCCGCGGCGGACAGGCAGAGCAGGACAGCCGAAAGCCAGGTTTTCATGTCGATTCCCGGGGCAATCGAAGGGGCGCGGCGCGACGTGCGCCGGACAGGCGCGCTTACCGCGTCGCGATCATCACCGCCGCACCGGCCATCGCGGTTGCGCTCGTGCGGTTGGCGATCCGCTTGGCGCGCGCCGACGTCAGGAACGCCCGTGCGCGTGACGCAAGCAGCGACCAGAAGCAATCGGCGAGGATCAGCACCGCGAGCATCGTGCCGACGAGTTCGGCCCACGCGGTCACACCGACGTGCGTGAGATCGACGATGGTCGGCAGCAGCGCGAGATAGAACACCATGATCTTCGGGTTGCCGAGCGTGACGAGCATGCCCGCGACGAACATGCGCCACGGCGACTGGCCGCGCGGCAGGTCGTCGGCGCCGGCCTCGGTCGGCGCGGTCCACATCTTCCACGCGAGGAACAGCAGGTACGCGACGCCGAGCAGCTTCAGCACGATCAGGCCGGCCGCGAACGTGCGCGCGAACGCGGACAGCCCCGCGACCGCGAGCGTGAGCCACAGCGCTTCGCCGAGCCACATGGCGGCGAGGAACGGCAGCACGTCGCGCACGCCGTTCGTCAGCACGCGCGCGACCAGCGCGGCGACGCTCGGCCCGGGGGTGCCGGCGGTGACGAGCAGGGTGACAGCGAAGACGGCGAGCGCGGACAACGTCATGACGAACCTCGTGGGTGGGGGCGTTCGAAACGTATGAGGTTTCGATTATAGTGACGGCCGTTCCAGACTGCCTGCCTGAATTGCCGTCATGACTGTATCGATCCTGATCCGTCCCGCCACGCGGGAAGACGCGGCCGCGATGGCCGCCGTTGAAGTCGCCGCCGCGCAGCGGTTCCGCGAAATCGGCATGACCCACATCGCCGACGCCGAGCCGACCGATGCGGCCGCCGTGCTCGTCCGTATCGACGACGGCCGCGCGTATGTCGCGGTCGATCCGCAGGGCACGTGCGTCGGATTTGCGTTCTACCGGCTGCTCGATGCGCAGCGGCTTTATCTGGAAGAACTGGATGTCGCGCCGTCGCATGCCGGACAGCGGATCGGCGCGCGCCTGATCGAACAGGTGACGGCGCGGGCGGCGCGGGAAGGCCTCACGGAGGTCGTGCTGTCGACGTTTCGCGCGGCGCCGTGGAACGCGCCGTACTACGCGCGCCTGGGTTTCGGCATCGTCGACGACGCCACGCTCGACGACACGCTGCGTGCGATCCGTGCGCACCACGTCGCGCTCGGGCTCGACGAGACGCAGCGCGTGTTCATGCGGATGCGCGTTCCGGGCTGACGCAGGCGTGGCGAGCCGTGGCGCCGGCGGCGGCGCGATCGGGTGTCAGCGCAATGCCGGGCTTCCGGTTGCCGGCAGCGACGCGAACGCGGCCTCCACGTGCGCCAGAAAATCGGACGCGGGCCGCGTCAGTTGCAGGCCGGGCGGCGTGAGCCGGTACAACTGAAGCGGTGGCGGCGACATCGGCAACGGCAGCAGCGTCAGCTTCTGGCCGAACACGGTTTCCGCGAGCGACAGCCGGGTCCACGAGAAAATCGCATCGTTGGTCATGAGCAGGCTGTAGAACAGCGCATACGACGTGCAGCGCGTGATGCAGCGCGGCGGGGGCAGGCCCGCATGCGCATGCAGGTCGCGGATATACGTGGGGAAGTTGTCGCTGGCGTCGGCGTGGATCCATTCCGCGTCGCGCAGCGCGTCGAGCGAAGTCGCGCCCGCAAAGCGCCCGTTCTCGCGGGTGACAAACGCGGTGTCGAACGTGCGGATCGCCTTGATGTCGACGGATTCGGCAATGGGGCCCGTGACGGCGACGAAGGCGAGATCGAGCGTGCGATTGCGCAATTGCTCCGTGAGCAGGTTGAACGTCAGTTCCCGCAGTTCGCACTCGACGTTCGGCCAGTGGCGGCGGAACGCGGCGTAGGCTTCGGCGAAGCCCGTCACCGCGACGATCGGCGTGAAGCCGATCACGAGCCGCCCGTCGCGCAGCCCCTTCATGTGCGCCATGTCCTCGCTCGCCCGTTCGAGCTCGCGCACGACGGCCTGGGCGCGCCCGAGCAGTGCGTCGCCTTCCGGCGTCGGCACCACGCCCCACGGTTTGCGCTCGAGGAGCGTCACGCCGAACTCGTTTTCCAGTTCCTGGATCGCCTTGCTGATGGCCGGCTGCGTGACGTGCAGTGTCCTGGCTGCGGCCTTGATGCTGCCGGCCGTCGTGACCTCGACGAGTGCGCGCAATTGATGGATTTTCATGATGCGGAAGATATTACCAAAAGTTATCCGCATCAAAATTCGTGAGTTTTTTGACCCGAAACGCGTCTCTATGCTTGGCCGGGACGGTCGCGAGGCGGCCGATTCCACGGAGCCATCCATGACGCAGAACCTTGCTCACGTACTCGCTGCGATTCGCGAGTCGGAGCCCCGATTCGTTGCGATCCGACGCGACATCCACGCCCATCCCGAACTCGGTTTCGCCGAGACCCGCACCGCGCAGCTCGTCGCCGAACAGTTGGCCGCATGGGGCTACGACGTGACGACGGGGGTGGGCGGCACCGGCGTCGTCGGCCAGTTGCGGCGCGGCGCGTCGGTGCGCACGCTCGGCCTGCGCGCCGACATGGACGCGCTGCCGATCGAGGAGGCGACGGGGCTGCCGTATGCGAGCACGGTTGCGCGCACGATGCACGCATGCGGCCACGACGGCCACACGGCGATCTTGCTGGCCGCCGCCCACTATCTTGCCGAACAGGGCCGTTTCGACGGAACGCTCAACGTGATCTTCCAGCCGGCCGAGGAAGGGCTCGGCGGCGCAAAGCGGATGATCGACGACGGCCTGTTCGAACGTTTTCCGTGCGAACGCGTGTATGCGCTGCACAACGCGCCGGGCGTGCCGGTCGGCCATTTTGCGTTGCGCTACGGGCCGATGATGGCGTCGTCCGATTCGGTGACGATCACCGTGACGGGCAAGGGCGGGCATGGTGCGATGCCGCAGCTCGCGAGCGACCCGATCGTCGCGGGCGCGCAAATCGTGACCGCGCTGCAATCGATCGTCTCCCGCAACGTCGATCCGCTGAAGCCGGCCGTCGTGACCGTCGGCACGTTCCATGCGGGCACCGCCCCGAACGTGATCCCGGAAACGGCGACGCTGCAGTTGTCCGTGCGCGCGCTCGACGCGGCCACGCGCGACGAAATCGAGGCGCGAATCCGCCGGATCGTCGACGCGCAGGCGCAGGCGTTCGGGATGACCGCGCAGATCGAATACCAGTCGATCTCGCGTGTCGTGGACAACGACCGCGCGGCGTCGGATCTCGCGGTGGAGACGATCGCGGCGCTGGCCGGAGAGGGCGCGCTCACGCTGTTGCCCGATGGCGTGATGGGCAGCGAGGATTTCTCGTGGATGACCGAATGCGCGCCGTGTTGCTACGTGCTGATCGGTAACGGCATCGATTCCCGGGGCGGGTGTTCGGTGCACAACCCGCATTACGACTTCAACGACACCGCGCTGAGCTGGGGGGCGGCCTATTTCGCCGGGATTACCGAACGCTTCCTGAAGGTGGACTGACGAAGGCGCAAAGGAGACGCGCTGGCCGGACCTGGGTTGACTTAATGATAAGGATAACGAATGAAGAAGCGATTTGCACTAGGCGCGGCCTGTCTCGCGCTCGGCGCGGGCAACGCGCGCGCCGTGCCCTATCAGGACGTGTTGCTGGCGGCGGTGCCCGAGTACAACGGCCGGATGACGGAGGGCGTCGCGCTGTATGGTTCGCTCGACATGGGGATCAACTACCAGACGGTCGGCGGCCGTTCGCTGTGGCAGACGCAGAGCGGCGGCGAGTGGACCTCCAAATTCGGCTTCTTCGGCCGCGAGAACCTCGGTGGCGGCTGGCGCGCCGAGTTCAACCTCGAAAGCGGTTTTCTCGCGAACAGCGGCGCGCAACAGGATGCGCAGTCGACGTACAACAGGCAGTCGTGGGTCGGCCTGTCGTCGGACAGCTACGGGCGGCTGCGTCTCGGCAAGCAGATCGGCACGGCGCTGCCGCTGTTCATCGACGTGTTCGGCACGGTGGGCACGAACTCGGTCTATACGTGGCTGGGCGCGGCAGCCGTGCAGACGAGCCGCGGCGTCGGCTACAACTCGGACCTCGGGCCGGGGGCGACGCAATTGCCGGCGCGCGTCGACAACGCCATCACGTATCGTACGCCGATCGTCGCGGGCACCACGTCGCTGATGCTGATGTACGCGCCGAGCAACGTGGCCGGGCGGGCACCCGCGGCGTCCGCGCAAGGCGCGCTGCTGCAGTGGTACAACGGCACGACCTATCTGGCCGCGAGCTACAACCAGGTGTGGGGCGTCAACGGGGCGAGCACCGTGCGCAACGACCTGTACGGGCTCGGCGCCGTCTATGACACCGGGCGGATCGTGCTGTCCGCGTCGTTCAACCAGTACGCGCCGAAGCTGGCCGGCGACGGCATCGCGCGCGTCTACACGCTCGGCGCGATCGTGCCGTTCGGCGTCAATGCAATTCGCGCGTCGGTCGTCTATCGCGATACGTCGGGCGTGCGCGACGCGGCCGGCCAGCCGGCCAGGGATTCGGCCCTCGGTGCGATGCTCGGCTACGACTACCTGCTGTCGAAACGCACGGGCCTCTATGCGCGTGCGGGGTTCATCCGCAACTACGGCATCTCGACCGTGTTGCTGAACGGCAATCCGCTGCCGACCGAACCGGGCGGAACGACGCCGCGCACCGGGACGACCCCCGTGACGCTGTCGCTCGGCATGTATCACAACTTCTGAACGGGAATTTCCGATGCATACCCTGAATCGCACGGCCGCTGCGCCGGTCGAAGCCGCGCCGCGCGTGTCGCGCCGCACGGTCGTTGCGGCCGCACTCGGCAACGGGCTCGAATTCTTCGACTTCACCGTCTACAGTTTCTTCGCCGCACTGATCGGCAAGCTGTTCTTTCCCGCGTCGAGCGATGTAGGCGCACTGATGCTGTCGCTCGCGACGTTCGGCGTCGGGTTCGTCGCGCGGCCGCTTGGCAGCGTCGCGATCGGCGCGTATGCGGACCGTGCCGGACGCAAGCCCGCGCTCGTGCTGACGGTCGCATTGATGGCGCTCGGCACCGGGATCATCGGCTTCGCGCCGACCTATGCGCAGATCGGCATCGCCGCGCCGTTGCTGATCGTCATCGGGCGTCTGCTGCAGGGCTTTTCGGCGGGGGGCGAAGTGGGGGCCGCGACGACGCTGCTGATGGAGTCGGGTGACACCGGCCGGCGCGGCGAGCGGGTGAGCTGGCAGATGGCGAGCCAGGGCGGTGCGACGCTCGTCGGCGCGTTCGTCGCGCTGACGCTGTCGCGCGCACTGCCGCCCGACGCGCTGCACGCCTGGGGGTGGCGCGTCCCGTTCGTGCTCGGTCTGCTGATCGGCCCGGTCGGCTTTTACCTGCGGCGCCATCTTGACGATACGCTGCCGCACGCAGCGGCCGGCGCACCGCGCGAGCGTGCACGTATTCCGTGGCGGCAGGTCGTGGCCGGCACGCTGCTCGTGATCGGCGGCACGTCGACCACCTATACGATCGTGTTTTTCCTGCCGTCGTTCCTGACGCTGACCGTCGGTATGCCGGCATCGGTGTCGCTGCTGTCGGGCTGCGCGGCGGGCGCCGTGCTGCTGATCGGTTCGCCGTTCGCGGGACGGCTCGCCGATCGCGTGCGTCGTCGCAAGCGGCTGGTGGGCGTGACGTGCGTCGCGTCGGCCGTGCTCGTGCTGCCGGCGTTTTACGCGATGAAAATGTGGCCGTCGGTGGGCGCCGCGGTTGCGGTCGTGATCGTGCTGATCGGCTTGATGACGCTGTCGAGTCCCGCCGGCTTCGTGATGATCCTCGATGCGTTTCGGCCCGAGGTGCGGGCGATGTCGCTCGGGATGATCTATGCGCTCGGCGTGACGATTTTCGGCGGGTTCGCGCAACTGATCGTCGGCGCAATGTGGCGCGCGACCGGCAGCTTTTACGCGCCTGCGTGGTATGTGCTGGGATGCAGCGTCGCGAGCCTGGTCGGTCTGGCGCTGTTCGCGGAAGCGTCCGACGTGGAAGGCAGGCGGTGAACGGAAGGGGCGGACACGTGACCTGCCCGCCCGGTGATGGTGTACGCGACGAACGGACGGGCGGGGCCTCTCCGTTCATCGCGCCTGGCCTGCTGCGCGATCAGGCCGCGTCGCTCAGCGCCGGGTAGTCGGTATAACCCGTTTCGCCTTCCGCGTAGAACGTTTCCGGCACCGGCTTGTTGAGCGGTGCACCGAGTTCGAGGCGGCGCGGCAGGTCGGGGTTCGCGATGAACAGCTTGCCCCAGGCGATCGCGTCGGCGTTGCCGCTTGCAAGCGTGGCCTGTGCGGTGTCGAGCGTGAATTGCTCGTTCGCGATCAGCGGGCCGCCGAACGCTTCCTTCAGGCGCGGGCTCAAGTGATCGCCCGAATACGACTCACGCGTGAAGATGAACGCGATCTTGCGACGACCGAGTTCGCGCGCGACGTAGCCGAACGTGGCCGCCGGATCGGAATCGCCCATCGTGTGCGCATCGCCGCGCGGTGCAAGGTGCACGCCGACGCGGCCGGCGCCCCACACGCCGATCGCAGCGTCGACCACTTCGAGCAGCAGGCGTGCGCGGTTCTCGATCGGGCCGCCGTATGCATCGGTGCGGCGATTGGTGCTGTCCTGCAGGAACTGGTCGAGCAGGTAGCCGTTCGCGCCGTGGATCTCGACACCGTCGAAGCCGGCGGCCTTCGCGTTCTCCGCACCCTTGCGGTATGCGGCGACGATGCCCGGGATTTCGTCGAGTTCGAGTGCGCGCGGCGTCACGTACGGGCGCTGCGGACGCACGAGGCTTACGTGGCCGCCCGCGGCGATCGCGCTCGGCGCGACCGGCAGGTCGCCGTTCAGGAACACCGGGTCGGAGATCCGGCCGACGTGCCAGAGTTGCAGCACGATCCGCCCACCGGCCGCATGCACGGCCTGCGTCACCCGTTTCCAGCCCTCGACCTGCTCATCGGACCAGATGCCGGGGGTGTCCGCGTAGCCGACGCCCTGCGGCGTGACCGACGTGGCCTCGGTAATGATCAGGCCGGCCGTTGCGCGCTCGGCGTAGTAGCGGGCCATCAGGGCGTTCGGCACGCGCGTCGCACCGGCACGGGAGCGGGTGAGCGGCGCCATCACGATGCGGTTCGGCAGGGTCAGGTCGCCGAGGGTGACGGAATCGAACAGGGTGGGCATGGCAAATAACCTCTTCACGAAAGGCGGGAAACCGTCGCGTCATGGGCGACAGCGCTCCGCATGGCCGGTTCGGCCGTGTTGACTAGAGTTCGCGGCGCAGGGCGTCGTGAAATGCGTCGATGACGGCCTCGTTGCGCTGAAAGAACGCCCACTGGCCGATCCGTGTCGACGTCACGAGCCCCGCGCGTTGCAGCGTCGCGAGGTGCGCGGAGACGGTCGATTGCGACAGCCCGCAGCGCGCGTCGATCTGGCCCGCGCAGACGCCGTGTTCATACGGCAGCGTCTGGTTCGGGAAATGCTCGCCCGGCGTTTTCAGCCAGTTGAGGATTTCCCGGCGCACGGGGTTCGAGAGCGCTTTCAGGATTGCGTCGATGTCGAGTTCGGTCGGCATGGATAAGTTGGGTGTATCGGTCGGGCAACAAGGTATCGTCGATGGGCGAATCTTATATCGTTAACTGACGATATGCTGGAAAGCACTGTTGCCTATGGGGTTGATAGGTGTCGACATACAAAAAAGGTCGCACTTAGAGGAATGGTGTGGAAATGTGCAAAAAAGCCTGCACCTCGCATTTCACAATGTGATAAAGTGGCGTAACCAGTTGATATCAATATGTTTTATGTCCCCCTGCGTTAGGGAGACTTAAGAGTCGGCAGGGACATGAAAAAGTTTTTTGTCGAGAAAAGTGATTGGTACTTCTAAGTTAATGTCCGCACTAAGCTGATGTGGCAAAGAAAGACAACATCCTTTCATAATACTTTCGAGTTGGAAAACCACTCAATGCGAGCAGATTGAATGATCTGACGTTGGCGCTCTCTCCGCGGGTGACAGAAGACGAAGGGCGGAGCACGGGTGAACGTGGCGCCGACAGCACTGGCGGCTCAACATGGGCCTCGTTTGAAGCGACGACAGACTTACAGGACCGCGTGACATCTCGTCGACGTTGTGGCGCTCAATCGCGAGAACTGAAGGGGAACATAGTAAATGATATGAACGCCTCCCACCCGTGATCGGTGGGAGCCGGCAGGAAGGCGGAGCCTCACGGACCGACGGCATCAGAGTGCCCAGATGGAAGACCATAGAGGTTTTCCTGGCAAACCGGAGGCTCCGACATGAAGCAGATGACAGTGGGTGCGGACATCGCAAAGAACGTGATGCAACTCCATTACATCGACGCAGAGACGGGCGAGATCGTGAACAAGCCGGTGAAGCGTGCTGTATTCCTCGAGCATTTCGCGAATCGGGCTCCCTGCCTGATCGGGATGGAAGCCTGTGGGGGCTCGCAGTACTGGGCCCGCAAGCTCACGGCGATGGGCCATGAGGTGAAGCTGATGCCGGGGAAATTCGTGAAGGCGTTCGTGATGGGCAACAAGAACGACGCGGTCGATGCGAAAGCGATCTGGCTTGCAGTGCAGCACGCAGAAAGGTCGGTCGCGGTGAAGACGGAAACGCAACAGGCGGTGCTGGGTCTGCACCGGATGCGCGAGCAACTGGTGAAGTTCCGCACGATGCAGATCAACGGCCTGCGCGGCCTGCTGACGGAGTACGGCGAAGTGATGGGCAAAGGCCGGGCCGCGCTGGACAAAGCGATACCGAGCGTACTGGAGCGACTGGTCGATCGTCTGCCGGCGATCCTGATCGACACGCTGCGCGAGCAGTGGAACGGGCTGGCGGAGCTGGATAAGCAGATTGCCGGCATCGAACGGCGCTTACAGATGTGGATGAGAGAGGACAAGGCATGCAAGGCGATCGCGGCGATACCGGGCGTAGGTCTCCTGACGGCGACAGCGGCCGTAGCGACGATGGGCGATGCGAAGACGTTTCGGTCCGGGCGCGAATTCGCAGCCTGGATCGGACTGGTGCCCAAGCAAACGGGCTCGGGTGGCAAAGTCCAGTTGCTGGGAATCAGCAAGCGCGGCGACACGTATCTGCGCAAGCTGCTGATTCATGGTGCCCGGGCTGTGCTGTGCCTCACGAAGGAACCGGGGCCGTGGGCTGAAGGGATCAGGAAGCGGCGACCGTTGAATGTGGCGATCGTGGCACAGGCGAACAGGATAGCCCGCACGATCTGGGCGATTCTGGCGCATGACAGGCCTTACGAAAAGGGCTACGTGAGCGTGAAACCGGTTTGACCGAACGGCGTTGCGTAGCAGAAAGCTCAACTTTTACAGGGTGATACGTCGAAAGGTTGCGCTGGCAATCGTAAGTAATGACAAGACAGGTCGGACCGGGACCCGCCAAACCTGAATAGCCCTTCGAGCTTCTAGCTCGCTAAGTAAATGAGGTGTGGGTCAGCGGATTTCATGGTGGGCCGCAGCGTATCAGGCTGCAACAAGCCCGGATATAAAGCTGCAACCCATCCTGTCGTAGTCAGAGCACACGAAAACCCTTCGCAAACGGGAGGCGTTCATATAAAGGGCTATGCTACCCTTCGTTTCGGGACGTGCATCTCAAGGCGTCACGATCGGTACTCAATTCGCGGAGGCCATGGACAACGAAAGCCGGGGGGCAGCCGCCAGAAGTGATTGCTGGTGGACGACGGGGTTCGATATCGACGATAAGCGCGGAACCTGAGTCCGCATAAAGTTTTTTCTTTCAGCACCGTTTACATTCTTGCGGTCTTCGCAAACAAAAATGTAAAGGTGCTACCTATGAAGTCCATGATGGCTTACGCGAGTCTCGCGCTCGCATGCTTTTCTTCAATTGCTCAGGCACAGGTAATTCACGATCTTCCCGTATCGGATGTCACTCTCGTAAAAGAGCAGGCTGGAAGCGGGCGTGTGACTGGGGTTCTCACGAACACCTCCGGCCGCAAATTGGAATCTGTGGTCGTCCAGTTTTCGATTCTGGATGGCGAGGGTACGCAAATCGCTACGGCCCAGGATGCCGCCATGGGCGTGGCGCAGGATGGAAAGTGGCGGTTCGCCGCGCCGTACATCACGTCGACAGGGAACGTGGCATCCGCCAAGCTGGGCAACATCATGGCCGTGCCGGGGCAGTAACGAGAGGCTGGATGATCAAGCACTCGTCACCGAAGCATTCAATGAGCGGCGCGGCTACGCGCGTGCAGTCGCGATTGCGGAGTTGATGAACGCGCTAGACCGCAATCCCGCTTACAAAAGAGCAATGAAAAACGTCTTCGCCTAGCGCCTATCCTTAACCTTGCCCAACTCAGGATCTGGCAGGAGCAGGTTTTCGTCGAGCGCGAGGTGTTCCCGCTCGATACGTCTAGGGGCCTGCCGTATGAAGCGGAACTACGCAACGGTGCAGCACGCCGGTCGACCGATTCGAGCGGCGCTTGTTGGGTGCGCCGCGCTATCGCCTGCAAGCACCAACCGACGTGCAACGCTTGATGGAGATCGCCGAGGCCGTATATCGGCTCCGCGGGCAGCGCGTCGGCGATCGTATGCTCGTCGAGACGAGCACGAAGACTGGAGAATCTCGCGAAGTCAGCGTGCGCGAGCTCAGGCCCGGCTACGACCGGCAGCAGTGGCGAGGACTTCGGTTTGTCGACGACTGGGGCGCTGGCCACGCCGGCGATCGCCCGTGCCTGCGATGGGTGCTCAAGATTGACGAATACGACGACAAGCGCGGCGGGCGGTAAATGGATTTTGTGCCGCCCTGGACGCACACGCGCAAGGTGGCGCAGCTGAGATCACCCCAGCCGTTCCACTTTGCGCCCTGTCCGAATTTTCGCCGCCACCTGTTCCTGACCAGGATGCAGGAATTAGCGTGGGTAAACGCATTCCCTAAGTAAAACGTTTGCGTAAAAGGTTACGGGTCAACTCTCTTCCCTTTGGGCCGACATACAAGACAGGACGCGAGACGTAACGACGGATCTCCTCAAGTACGAGTTTCTGTTCACGTCCGACGGCGCGCAGAAATCGGCGCTCGCCCGGAGGACTCAGGAAAAACACCCGACTTCCAGACAATTTATCCAGGCTAACTATCGGTGTGGTTTCTCGTTGTTGACGGGTAGGCTTCCTGTAGCAGATGCGATCGGGTGCCGATAACAGAGTGGTTCATGCTGGATCCGCGGTCGTTGCATTGCGGATATGCACAGCAGTGCTGTCGCAAAATCCCGACTAACACGGGCGCGTCTGCAAGATCGCGCAACTCGCGCGGGATGTTCGACGATGGAAACAGGTATCTGACGATCTGGGCAACGAATCTTCTTCCATGAAGGGATACGTTACATGAATTCGACAGGTGGGGCTGGGGATACGCGAACGATCTTGGCCGATTACGGTAACATCAAGACAGGATGGCAAGGGGATGAACTGGAAAAACTGGAATATTGGAATGCGCCTTGGCACCGGGTTTCTGGTTGTGCTTGCGCTCCTAGTCACGTTGATTGCCGTCGTGCAGTTGCGTCTGGAGGGGATCGAACGGATAAATGACAGGATTATCAACAGCGGGTGGGCGCAAGCGAAGGCGGCACAGAACATCAACACGTTGACTCGCGCCAATGCGGCGTTGACGATGCAGCTCTTCATCACGACCGATCCGGTCAGGCTCTCTGTCATCCGCCAGAGCATCGACATCAACAAATCTGCCATCACCGCCCTTCTCGATAGGCTTAACCAGCAAGTCGACAACGCGGACGGCAGAGCGCTACTCGCGAGAGTCAAGACTACTCGCGCGGCGTATGTCGAATCGTTCGGCAATGTATCGGAGCTACTGGCATCAGGGCAGCACGACAAGGCGGTTGTGCTGATGAATGGCAATACATTAGGAATCCTGAGTGACCTCCAGCAGTCTGTCGCTGCACTGGTTGAACAACAGGATTCCCGGGTAACTGAAGCTGGAGCTCAGTCTCGCGAAAACATCGCGGAGGCGCGCGTGTCGATGTTAATGCTCGGCACTGTCGCGTTGCTTATCGGTATCACCTTTGCCTACGCTATCGTGCGTTCGATCACCCGTCCGCTGAACGAGGCGGTACGCATTACGCAGACGGTTGCGGCCGGCGATCTGACCTCTCACATCGACCCGCAATCCCGGGACGAAACAGGTAAGTTACTGCATGCTTTGCGCGACATGAGCGAAAACCTCAAACGGGTGGTCGAAGAAGTGCGCGCCAGTGCGGATACGGTCGCCACCGCGTCGAGCCAGATTGCAACAGGTAACGAAGATCTGTCGTCGCGAACAGAAGAGCAGGCCGCGTCTCTTGAGGAAACTGCCGCGAGCATGGAGGAACTGACCTCCAACGTGAAGCAGAACGCAGAGAACGCACGGCAGGCCAGCGCGATGGCGGCGTGTGCATCCGAGGTCGCGCACCGGGGGAATGACGTGGTGGGGCAAGTGGTCGCGACGATGATCGGTATCAGAGAGAGCTCGTCGAAGATTGCCGACATCACCGGCATCATCGAAGGCATCGCCTTCCAGACGAACATCCTTGCGCTAAATGCAGCAGTGGAAGCGGCTCGCGCAGGCGAACAGGGTCGCGGCTTCGCGGTGGTCGCCGGCGAGGTGCGTTCCTTGGCACAGCGCTCGTCCGGGGCGGCCAAGGAAATCAAGGATCTGATCACGGCCTCCGTGCAGAGGATCGAAGACGGTTCGGAACTGGCCGTGGAAGCGGGCCGTACGATGACCGAGGTGACGCGGGCGGTCACGCGGGTGACCGACATTATGGGAGAGATCGCTGCAGCCTCGGGCGAGCAGAGTCGCGGCATCGAGCAGGTCAACCAAGCAGTCGAGCAGATGGATGAGGTCACCCAGCAGAACGCGGCGCTGGTCGAGGAGGCGGCCGCCGCATCGAAGTCGCTCGAAGACCACGGGCGGCTGCTCACCGAGGCAATCGCGTTCTTCCGGCTCGATGGGACGTGCGAGGCAAAGTCACCATCCCATGCGGCCGGTTCCGCCCCGAGGCACGTGTTAGTTGGGAATCGCGGCAAGGCTCCGCGCCGTGCGACCACGGTTTGGCGCAGCGGAAGCACCCCGACGCCGCTCGGCACCAACGCGTCGAACGCGGATTGGACGGCATTCTGACCACGACTTAGCACCTGACAATATGTGACAGAACTGATAATCATATAGCCATCTTGCCGGAACGGTGCGCGGCCGGCGTGCCCAGCTCGGCCTGCTTCAACGCGTAGGCGATTTGTTCCTCGGTGAACTTGCTCTTCTTCACGGCATGACCTCCTGGTCTCGATGACAACGCCATGCCGGAATTTTCCACTTTCAGATGGGACCCTTTTGTGGGCTAGGGTCAGTTTAGATCCACCTTTATTCTTGTGTGTGTATCTAGACGGCAATGGAATCCACGCTGAACTGAAGGGGCGGTGTTCCGCATGATCACGCGTGGCACCCCACAACTCAGCGGCACGCAGTTACCGCAGGCGAACGCGGATGCGATGGTGCGTCGGGGCGCGGCGGTGCCCAGCATCACGACCGCGATCGGCAACCACGCGTTTCGCGCGACTGCCCGATGCTCGACTACGAAGCCACACGCGACGTAGCGCGTTTCTCGCGGAAGGCGCATCCGCGGGACGAAATCGTCGGTTGGCGAGACGCGGCCGCGGCAGCCGCGGCCATGCGTGCGTCAGCGCAGGAACTCGATGCCGAACGTGCCGGCTGTATCGACGATATGCCCTGCGTGCGGTGCCTCGAAATGACCGGGCAGCAGCAGTGCGCCGTGCTCGACGCAATGCGCGAGCAGCTCGAAGCGGCTCTTCGCGGCGAGCGCGCGATCGTCGCAGACCTTGCTGCTCCATTGCCAGAACGGGATCTGGATCGGCGAGTGCAGCATGTCGCCGCTGAACACGCCGCGCGAGCCCTGCGACGTCAGTTCGATGCGCACGTGACCCGGAGAATGGCCCGGTGCGTGGCGGATCAGGAACGTGTCGTCGAGCTCGTAGGTATCGTCGAACATCGTGGCCTGGCCGGCCTCGATCACCGGCAGCACGCTGTCGTTGTACATCGGGCTGAACCACGCGGGGCCGGCGGGGCCTTCGCCCCGGATCGCGCGGACCAAGTGATCGTGCTCGACCTGCGAGATCACGTAGCGCGCGTTCGGGAAAGTCGGCACCCACACGCCATTGACGAGCTGCGTGTTCCAGCCGACGTGATCGGCGTGCAGGTGGCTGCACATCACGTAGTCGATTTCCTCGGGCTGGATGCCGAGCGCGCGCATCCGGTCGAGATAGCGCGTCGACAGCCGGTGCATTTCCGGCAGCCCGGGCCGCTCCTTGTGGTTGCCGATACAACTGTCGATCAACACCGTATGCCGGCCGGTGCGCACGATCCAGCTGTGCACGGGCATCGGGATGCGGCCGCTTTCGGGATCGTAGTGTGTCGGCGCGAGCCAGTGCTCGTGTTCCGCCACGCGTGCGCGGTCGAAGTCAGGCAGCCAGCTCTGCGCGGTTTCGCCGAGCAATGTCGTGTCGTACAGCCGGATGATTTCGACGTTGCCGAGTGCGAGCGAGAAGGCATGCGGCTCGGCATTCGTGATGTGCGCATGGCAATGCGCATGCCCGCAGGAATGGGTCATCGGTGTCTCCTGAATGAATTGGAATGAATCGAAGCGGGGCGTGGTGCGCTGCCCCGCGCGCGACTGTCTATATCCGTGCCGTGGCGCGTGCCTGCGCCTGCGGCACCGGCACGGCTTTCCCGGTCATGAAATCCGCCGCGCGTTCGGCCATCATCATGATCAGCGCGTTGGTCGGCCCACGGATGATGCGCGGGATCGCGGAGCCGTCGACCACCCGCAAGCCGGCCACGCCGCGCACGCGCATCTGCGTATCCACCACGGCCGCCGGATCGTCGTCGCGGCCCATGCGGCACGTGCCGACCGGGTGATGAAGGGTGATCGCGATGCGACGAATGAACGCGTCGACGTCTGCATCGCTCTGGACTTGCGGGCCCGGTGCGATCTCTGCGTCGATGAACGGGCGCAGTCCGGCCTGCGCGCCGATTTCCCGCATGCGCCGGAACATCTCCCGCGCAGCGATGCGATCGTGCTCGGTGGCGAGGAAGTTTTGTTCGATCCGCGCATGCTCGGCCGGATCGGCCGACTTCAGCGACACGCGTCCGCGACTTTCGGGCGTGAGGAAAATGCCCTTGATCGCGAACGAATCGGCATACGCATGCTTGAACGGCTCGAAATACGGCGCGGCGTTCATCGCGCCGGCCGCGAGGATCAGCTGAACGTCCGGCAGCGGCAGGTGAGGCTGGCTCCTGACCAGGCCAAGCGCGGCGGCGGGGATCGTGCTCGAGAAGCCGTTGCCGCCGACAAACGTGCGCACGACGTCGAACGCGATGCGATCGGCACGCATCATCCGGTGCAGCGGGCCGGGTTCCTTGCGGCTCCAGCGCAGGTCGAACACGATGTGATCGTGAAGGTTCGTGCCCACGCCGGGCAATTCGACTGTCGACGCGATGCCGTGCGTGCGCAGGCTGTCGGCCGCGCCGATGCCGGAGAGCATCAGCAGTTGCGGCGAATTGATCACGCCGCCGCAGAGGATGACTTCGCGGCGCGCATCGGCGCGGTAGTCGGATTCGCCTCGGCGATACTCGATCGCGATGGCGCGCGGCGTGCCTCTGTCGGTATCGAGCACGATGCGCTTCGCGAGGGCGCCCGTCACCAGCGTGACGTTGCCGCGCGCGAGCGCCGGGCGCAGGTAGGCGACCGCGGCGCTGCAGCGCAGGCCGTTGCGGATCGTGGCCTGCATCGGCCCGAAGCCTTCGACGGATGCGCCGTTGTAGTCGTCGTTCTCGGGATAGCCGCAGGCACGTGTCGCGTCGAGGAAGCCACCCACCAACGGGTCGCGATAGTCGAGCCGGATCACGGTGAGCGGGCCGCGGCCGCCGCGCAGCGCCGATTCGCCGCGCTCCCACGATTCGGAGCGCTTGAAGTACGGCAGCACCGCGTCGTAGGACCAGTCGGTCAGGCCGAATTCGTCGGCCCAGCCTTCGTAGTCTTCCCGCGCGCCGCGTGCGTAGGCCATGCCGTTGATCGACGACGAGCCGCCCACTACCTTGCCGCGCGCGCATTCGATCCGGCGGCCGTCCATGCCGGCTTCCGGCTCGGTGAAATAGCCCCAGTCGAACAGCCGGTTCTTCAGGATCTGGCCCCACGTCAGCGGCACCTTGATGTACGGCGAGCGATCCTGCTCGCCGGCCTCGATCACGAGGATGCGAACGTTCGGGTCCTCGCCGAGCCGGTAGGCGAGTGCGCAACCGGCCGAGCCGGCGCCGACGATCACGTAGTCGTATGTGGCGGCCTTCATCGCAGCACCTCGTCACGCGGAGGGGCCAGGCGTATGGCCGGAACAAGCGTCGAATGAACCATGATGTCTCCATTTGGGCCTGAACGTAGGCCTCTCGGTTGTGGGTTTATTCGATTGTGTGTAACCTAAAATATATCTTCCAATACGTATTGCGTCGCCATTCAATACTTGAATGACTATCAATGAGGGAGCTGTGCGCGGATTCGATTCGTATCTCACTTTTCAGAAGCTCGAGGTGTTCTGCACCGTGGTGGAGCTCGGCAGCGTCACGCGCGCGGCCGACCGGCTGTGCATCGCGCAGCCGGTCGTGACCGCGCACGTGCGCAGCATGGAGAAGCGGCTCGGCTATGCGCTCGTGAAGCGCGCCGGCCGCAACATCGCGCTCACGGAAGCCGGCGAGCGCATCTATCGCTGGGCGACCGAGGTCATCACGCGCACCCGCGAGGTCGAGCGCGAACTCGCCGGTCTCGAGCAGGGCGAAATGGGCAACGCGGCCGTCGCGACGTCGATGTCGATCGGCTCTTACGCGATGCCGCCGCTGCTCGCCGAATTCCACCGACGACAGCCCGACGGGCTCGTGACCGTACAGATCCTGACGCCGCAGGCGGCCGTCGATGCGACCCGCGTCGGCGGTTGCGATTTCGCGGTCATCCTGATCGCGGCCAATCAGGATCTCGAAGGGCTGACGACCATTCCAGTGTGGGAGGACGAACTGCTGCTCGTATGCGGCGCATCGAGCCCGTGGGCTGCGCAGCCGGCCCGCGAGCTCGACCTGCGCCGCGTGCCGTTCGTGAGCACGCCGCGCAACCAGCCGCGCCGCGAGCTCGAAGAGGCGCTGCTGCGCGAGCGCGGCCTCGAGCATCGCAAGGTCGTGATGGAACTCGGGCATCCGGAAGCGATGAAGCAAGTGGTGCGCGAGAACCTCGGCGTGAGCTTCATGTTCGCGTCAGCGGTGCGCGCAGAGGTCGAGCGGCGCGAACTGGTCGTGCTCGATCGCTCTGATCTTGCGATCAAGGTGCCGATCTATCTCGTGCACCGCGACGACAAACGCTTTTCGGCGTTCCAGGCCGAACTCGTGGAATTCATCGTCGATTCCGCGTCAGCCGGCGCGGCAGAGCGCATCGCGAATTCATAGTCTGGTGGCTATTTGTATGGCGATCAATAGCTAATAGACCTATGGTCGACCCGGTTCTAAGCTGGCTGGGTGCTTGACGGTCCGCCTCGCGACGCGAAGCGGGCGTGCGCACTGCCAGTCAACCCGAAAACAGGCCGACCCATGTGTACTCTTCATCTTCAATCCGGCGGCGCAGCCGCCTATGCGGACGACGCCGGGCGTCCCGCCGATGCGCCGGACCCCGCGCTCGTCGAGGATCTCGTCTGCGCGAACCGCATCCTGTTCGACCAGGGCATCGTCGATGCCTTCGGCCATGCCAGCGTTCGTCATGACAAGGATCCGCAGCGCTTCCTGCTCGCGCGCAACATGGCGCCGGGTACCGTGGGCATCGACGACATCGTCGAATTCACGCTCGACGGCGTGCCGGTCGATGCCCGCGGGCGCGCCGTCTATCTGGAGCGCTTCATCCACGGCGAGATCTACAAGGCGCGTCCGGACGTGCACGCGATCGTGCACAGCCATTCGCCGACCGTGCTGCCGTTCAGTATCACGAAACGCACACCGCTGCGGCCGGTGTGCCACATGAGCGGATTTCTCGGCGCCGGTACACCGGTGTTCGAGATTCGCGATACCGCCGGCGACGCGACCGACCTGCTGGTGCGTGACAACGCGCTCGGCGCGGCGCTGGCGCAGCGGCTCGGCAGTGCGGCGTTCGTGCTGATGCGCGGCCACGGTTCGACCGTGGTGGCGCCGACGCTCAAGCAGGCCGTGTATCGCGCGGTCTATGCGGAAGTCAATGCGCGCATGCAGATCGAGGCGCTGCAACTGGGCGACGTGGTCTATCTCAGCGAGCAGGAAGCCGCGACCGCGTGCGCAAACATCGAAACGCAGGTCGAGCGCCCGTGGGCGCTGTGGAAGCAGCGCGTGCAGCGCGGCGACATGCGCTGATCGGCGATCGAATCATCGAGGAGACGAGTATGGACGAGCAGTTGATAACCGGCCGTTTGCTGATCGACGGCGAACTGGTCGACAGCGAGACCGGCGAGTGGGCGGCGTCGATCAACCCGGCGACCGAGGCAGTGATCGGCCGCGCGCCGGCCGGTTCGCGCCAGGACGTCGCGCGGGCCGTGGATGCGGCGCAGCGCGCGTGGCCGGCGTGGGCCGAGCGCACCGGCGAGGAGCGCGGCGAGCTGCTGCGCGGGTTTGGCGAGCGCTTGCTCGAACGCGCGGAGGCGTTGTCGCGCATCGAGGTGCTCGATTCGGGCAACACCTACGTGCCGACGCTCGCAAGCATGCACGAGACGGTGCGCAGCCTGCGCTATTACGCGGGGCTCGTGCACGGGCTGCACGGCGAAACGATCCCGGCCACCGGCCGGAACCTGCACATGACCGTGTACGAGCCGTATGGCGTCGTCGGCCGGATCGCCGCGTTCAATCATCCGGCGATGTTCTCCGCGGCGCGTACCGCCTCCGCGCTCGTGACCGGCAACACGGTGGTGGTGAAGCCGCCCGAAACGTCGCCGCTGTCCGTGCTCGTGCTCGGCGAGGTCGCGCGCGAGACCTTGCCGGCCGGCGTATTCAACATCGTCAGCGGCACGGGTGCGGAAGTCGGCGATGCGCTGGTGCGCCATCCGGACGTGAAGCGTCTCGCGCTGATCGGGTCCGTGGCGACCGGGCAGGCGATCCAGCGCAGCGCGGCGGAAGTGGGCGTCAAGCACGTGACGCTCGAGCTGGGCGGCAAGAATCCGATGATCGTGTTTCCGGACGCGGACCCGGATGCGGCGGCCGAAAGTGCGGTGCGCGGGATGAATTTCTCGTGGCAGGGTCAGTCGTGCGGATCCAATTCGCGGCTGCTGGTGCACGACGACATTTATGACGACGTGCTCGCGCGTGTCGTCGAGCGTGTGGCCGCGATTCGCGTCGGCGATCCGATGTCGCCCGACACGGGCATGGGCCCGATCAATTCGCGCAAGAGCTACGACCACGTGATGAGCTTTCTCGATCCGGCGCAGACGCACGGTGCGCGGCTGATGACGGGTGGCCGCCGCCCGCCCGGGCGCGCGTTCGAAAAAGGCTTCTGGGTCGAGCCGACCGTCTATGCCGATGTCACGCCCGCGATGCGGCTGTGGCGCGAGGAAGTCTTCGGCCCGATTCTGTCGGTCGCGCGATGGCGCGATGTCGATGAAGTGGTCGCGATGGCCAACGACACGGAATACGGGCTCTCGGCCGCGATCTGGACCAACGACATCCGGCAGGCGCTCAACACCGCGCGTCGCATCCGTGCGGGCAGCGTGTTCGTCAACGGCAGCAACACGCACTTTCTCGGCGTGCCGTGGGGCGGATTCAAGAACAGCGGCGTCGACCGGGAAGAGGGGATCGAGGAGATGTACAGCTACGTCGAGAAGAAAGTCATCAACGTGATGCTGTGACACGCACGACTTGCCGCCGGCCGTTCCCGTCATGGACGGTTTCGGCCGGCGATGCCGGGCGCGATCCATCGATAACAATCGGGTAACGCAGCCCGCGACGACGTATCAAGGCGGGAATACACCTCCCGCACGCATCAATTAAATAGTTTTCCTAATAAAAATGACGGGTCGGCGTACGGGAAATCCGTAAGCGACCGGCGCGTCGAACCCTGACGGTTTGGAGACAGTATTCGTGAGAATGAAGGCAATGGCCGTCGCGCTGGCGATGGTGTCGTGCCACGTGCACGCGCAGAGTTCGGTGACGTTGTTCGGTCTGGTCGACAACGGCATCTCGTACGTGAGCAATTCGGGCGGCAAGTCGCTGGTTCAGGCGATGTCCGGCATCCAGGCGCCCAACCTGCTCGGGATCCGCACGGTCGAGGATCTCGGCGGCGGGTTCCAGGCGCTCGTCTTCATGGCGTCGCAGCCCGACATCAACAGCGGCACGGTGCGCGGCGGCGCGCTGTCCGGGCGCGAGTCCTACGTCGGCATCGTCACGCCCTACGGCACCGTGACGCTCGGCAGGCAGTTCGACTACATGTTCGACAACCTGTCGCTGCATCGCTGGGGGCATGAGATTTCCTATGTCAGCCTGTATCAGCTGCCGGGCGGCCCATTCTCGAAACTGGGCGCGGCGCTCGGCACCTTCGACTACACGCGTATCGCGGGGGGAGGGGCGACGCCGAACGCGGTCAAGTTCACGTCCGCGTATTACGGTGGGTTCCGGTTCGGCGCGATGTTCGGCTTCAGCAATATCGCCGGGCAGACCGGCAGCAACAACCTATCGAGCTTCGGGGTTTCTTACGACAACGGGCCGTTGCGGCTGGATGCGGCGTACACGTATTCGAAGGAGGAAGGGATCGACAACGGGCGCCTGGGCATCCGCAATGCGGGCGCGGGCGGACGCTATGCATTCGGCGACTTCGCGCTCGATGCGCTGTACGTGAATACGCACAACACGCTGACGGGCGCACATGTCGACACCTACGAAATCGGCGGGCTGTACCGGTTCGCGCCGGATTTCTTCGCGTATGCAAACTATCTTTACGCGAAGGGCAACCGGCAACTGACCGGCAATCATTCGAACCAGGCCGGCATCACGCTCGACTACCTGCTGTCGAAGAAAACCGACGTCTACATGAGCGCCGTGTATCAGCAGGCGAGCGGCGGCGAGGACGCGATCGCGTCGGTGTGCGGCACGTTCACCGCGTCGTCGGGCGCGCGGCAGGGCGTGTTGCGGGTCGGTGTTCGAACGGTGTTCTAGGCGATCCGCGCGCGGCATCGTGCCGGTGGACGGCATTCATTTCGTCGTCACGTCGCGATAGAACGCATCGATCGCATCGACCATCTGCGACAAGCCCGGCTGTTCGAGCGGATAGTGGCCCGCGTTGTCCAGCATGACGACCTTCACCGGCACTTTGCGCACGCGCTTCAGGAACGGTTCGCTCAGGTGCAGCGGCGTCCAGCGATCCGCGGCCGGTTGCGTGAGCAGGATCGGGCACACGGCGAAATCCTCCGGCTCGACCGCTGGCCGGTACGACATGTAGGAATCGAGGAACGCCATCGTCATCGCGTTGCCGGCGGAGGTGCGATCGGACAGCCACACCTTCAGCGCATCCGGGTCGTTGACGAGCGCGGACATCTTGCTGGCGAGCGTCATCGGCACCCGCATCGATTTCAGCGGGGTCATCGCAGTGAGATGCATCATCGGGCCGCCGACGCGGCTCATGAACACGCTGCGCGCGGTTTCGTCGCGCACCTGCTGAAGGCGTTGATCGAGGAAGGTCATGCCGACGATGCCCTTGACCTTGCCGTTCAGCGCGGCCACGTGATACGTGAGCATGCCGCCCGCGCTCAGCCCGTAGAGCACGATCGGCCGGTCGTCCTTCGCGCGCTCCGCGTCGATCAGATCGCTGCCCGCGCGCACCCAGTCGTCATAGCGGACCAGTGCACCCTTGGCGACTTCGGTCATCCCGTATTCGGGCATGTCGACCGCGATCGTTTCGTAGCCACGACGCGCCAGCTGCTCGCCGAGGATCATCGACATCTGCCGGCCGTTGGTGCCCACGCCATGGAACAGGATCACCTTCACCCGTGCCTGCGGGTTGCGATACGTGTCGAGATGCATGCGATGGCCGTGCCAGGACCACCATTCTTCCGTGGGTTGCTGGCCGTCCTTCCACTGGAAGTCGGTCGGAAGGAATTTCTGCATGTCGCGCCAGACGGGCTGGTCTGCGTAGGTCTTGGGCATGGTGGCGGACTCCGGTGGATTGGGCGAAACGGCATCGTCGGCAAGTGCCGGTGCGAGTGGTGCACTCGACAGGCCGGCGGCCAGCAGAAGCGTGCGGGCAGGGCGAAACAGCGAGGAGAGCTTCATGGTGATCGACGCCGTGCGGGTTGCGATGGCATCCATCATCGGTGCGCAGGCTCGCGCGATCCATGCTGGGGCAGGCCAACCGCTTTAGAATCTAGGCCAACCCACGTCGCGAGGCGTCTGATGAATGTCTGGAACTTTGCCCGCAGCCCGGCTTCCGTCCTGCTGATGATCGATTTCGGTCGCGACCGCAAGATCGCGCCGCAGGCATTGCTCAAGGGGTCGCAGCTCACGCTGAAGCAGCTTGCCGACCCGGATTTCACGGTGCTGGCTGCGCAGGAGCTGGCGGTGGCGTCGAACCTGCTCGACCTGACCGCCGGCGAGGCCGGCGTCGGACTCAAGGTCGGCCTGTCGTACCAGCTTTCGGCGTACGGGCTGCTCGGGTACGGCCTGCTGAGCAGCGCGACCGGCATGGACGCGGTCGCGCTCGCGGGCCGCTACCTGGCGTTGACCTATACGTTCGTCGGGATGACGTTCCGCCGGGCCGGGCAGCACGACGTAATTCAGTTCGGCGCGTCGCCGGAACTCGCGGCGAACGTGCAGCGCTTCTTCGTCGAACGCGCGATGGGTGCGACGTGCCGCGTGCTGCGCGACGTGATCGGCAGTGCGTTCGAACTCGCGACGTTCGATCTCGCGTATGGCGCCGGCCCAGGCCCCGGCGCCGACGCGAAGCAGCCGGTGCTCGGCGCGAAGATCCGGCACGGGCAGCCGGCCAGCACGCTCACGTTCGAACATGCGCATCTCGAGCGGCCGTTGCCGCAGGCGAATGCCGCGACCGCCGCGATGTGCGAGCGCATGTGTGCCGAGCTGATCACGCGCAGGCGGACGCGCGTCGATCTCGTATCGTTCCTGAACGAGTACCTGGCCACGCGCCCGTTCGACCGGCCGCCGCAGCTGAAGGACATCGCGACGCTGCTCAACACCAGCGAGCGCACGTTGAAGCGCCGGCTTCAGGAAGAGGGCGCGTGCTTTCGGGACATTTCGAGCGCGGTGCGCAAGACCCGCGCGCAGGCGCTGATCGCGGAAGGGCGGTTGTCGATCAAGGAAATTGCGCAGGAACTGGGATTCAGCGACATGTCGTCGTTCTCGCAGGCGTACAAGCGCTGGACGGGTGTCGCGCCGAGCGTGTCGCGACAGGAGACGGCCGGTTCGTAGCGCGCGGCCCGGCGGCGCGGCATCGCAGATACGAAAAAGCCCGTGAGCAACCTGATGCTCACGGGCTTTTTCGTGACCGCGTGGAGGCGGGCCGGCAGGCTGAGCGCCGGCCCGCATCGCATCACCACGAATGGCCGATGCCGCCGTTGACCATCATGCGCGAGCCGTTCACCGTGCCGACGCCGAGCTTGATCACGGTGTTCTGCGCGATCCGCGCGCTGCCGCCGACCGCGATCGCCGTGTAGCCGCCGTAGTTGCCGAACCCGGCGCCGACCGAGATCACCTTGCCCGGATCGACCTGCGGCATGCCTGCCAGCGCGCCGGCGATCGCGATGCCCGAATACGCGTTGCGGGCAAGGTCGTTCACGCCTTGCTGAATCGCGCCGACCCGCTGGTCGGTGTAGCGGTTCGCCGATTCGGTCGCCATCGTGAGCTGGTTCACGTTGACCGCGTCGGTGCCCTGCGTGCCCGGTGCGACGTTGACGATCTGGCGTTGCTGTTCCGCACTGCCGACCGACACGACGTTCGAGCGGCCGCCGTCGTCCGATTTCGCGCCGATCGCGACCGAGTTGGAGCCGGCCGTGACGGTCGGCGCATCGGTGCCCGAACCGTTCATGTCCGCCGTGATGCCCGTGTTGCGCGATGCCGACGTCGACAGGTTGTTGATCTGCGTGTTGATGTTGGTCACGCTGGTCGATAGCGACGACACGCGATCGTTGGTCGTCGACAGGCCGGTGGACAGCGACGTCACGCTCGTCGACGTGGACGTGGACAGCGAGCCCAGCGCTTCGTTGGTCGACGACAGGCCGGTCGACAGCGAGCCGATGCTCGTCGACGTCGACGTGGACAGCGATGCGAGGTTGCTGTTCGTCGAGCTGAGCCCGGTCGACAGCGATGCGACGTTCAGGTTGGTCGCGTGCAGCTGGCTGCCGTTGATCGCGTCGGTGCTGTCGGCGCTCACGCGGCCGGCCGCGACGTTCTGGATCTGGCGTTCCTGGCCGGGGGCGCCGACGCTGAACACGCCGAACGGGTTGGCGCCCGCATAACCGCCGAAATGCAGGTCGCCGATGGTCGACGACGACACGCCGACGGCGGCGCCGGTAACCGAGCGATGGCCGATCGCCACCGAGTTGTCGAGGTTGGCGATCGCGTTCGGGCCGATGGCGACGCTGTTCGCGCCGGTGGCCTGGCTGTCGGCTTCGGTCGAGTTCGCGTGGAAGTACTTCGCGCCCTTCGCGTTGAGGTTGTCGATGGCGTCGCCCACGCTGCCGTTGGTCGTCGTCGTGCCGTCGTTGTTGTACGTCACGTACGACGGCGCGGTGATCTTGCCGGTCGCCGGATCGTAGGTCGCGCCGCCGCCGAGCGCATCGGCGGTGCTGGTGCCGAGGTTCGTCGTGTTGACGGTGACCGAGCTGATGCTGGTCGACAGCGAGCCGAGGCCTGACGACGTGGACGTGGACAGCGACGTCATCGTGCTGTCCGTCGCGCTGAGGCCGGTCGACAGCGAGTTCATGCCCGTCGACGCGGACGTCGACAACGACGCGAGCGTGCTGTTCGTCGTGGACAGCCCGGTCGACGTGGAGGTCGACAGCGACGTGACGGTGTCGTTGGTCGTGCTCAGGCCGGTCGACAGCGACACGAATCCGGTCGACGTCGAGGTCGACAGCGAGACGATATTGTCATTCGTTGTACTGATCGTGGTGGACAAGGAACCGGCGGTGGTCGAGGTTGCGGTCGACAACGACGTCAGGTTCTGGCCGAGCGTGTCGATGCCGGTCGATGCGGACGTGGACAGCGAAACCAGTGCTTGGTTGGTCGTCGACAGGCCGGCCGACGTCGCGGTGGACAGCGACGCGACGGTGTTGTCGGTCGTGCTCAGGCCGGTGGACAGCGACGCCATGTTGCTGTCCACGACGCGCAGGCTGTCGGCGGTCGACGTCGACAACGACACGAGCGCGTCGTTCGTGGTGGAGAGGCCCGTCGACGTCGACGTCGACAGGCTCGTGACGCTGGAGCCGACCGCCGCGACTGCCTGGTTGGTTGCGTTCAACTGGGAGCCGTTGACGGCATCGGTGCTCTTTTCCGCGAGCCGGCCGGCAGCGACGTTGGTGATCGTGCGTTCACGACCTGCCGCGCCGACGCTGACGGTCGAGG
>NZ_JAAGPG010000056.1:0-266 GCF_017104665.1 Burkholderia sp. Se-20378
AAGCGTGTAGAGATCGGTGGGCGCCGTAGCATTAAAAAAAAAAAAAAAAAAAAAAAAAACGCAACGATTACGCAAGCAATGGTATATGATAAACACAATCAAATCACACTCATACAGGTGTAACTGGCCACTATTCAAGAAGGATCATCGGAACGCACGTTCGCGGGCTTTTACGCTACGCATCTTCACATAGTGTCATGTCACCACACTCACACATGTATATGCAACTACCCTGCCGCTACTAACCACCAACATATACGCCACAA
>NZ_JAAGPG010000563.1:0-5420 GCF_017104665.1 Burkholderia sp. Se-20378
CCCGCAGGCGCCGCTGCCGAACGGGCTCGCGGTCCAGGTCCACTACAGCAATGCGCGGGCACAGGGTGAAATGCGCCTCGGCGACGCATGGCGCGTGAAGCCGAGCGACGTGCTGCTCGCGGAGCTGCGTGCGACGTTCGACGGCAGCGTCGTCGAAATCACGTACTGACCGCGCCACCACCGGACGGCTGTTGCACCATGCGGCCCGTCGCATCGCCATCGTGCGGTGCGGCGGGCCGTTTTTGCATGTTCGCGCAAACGAGTCTTGGGCTGGCCATCCGGACGCTATACAATCGCGCGCTAGCCGCACGAACGCGGCGTCGACCGTCGCTCGTCCGGCGGGTCGCGCCGGTATCGCGCACATAAACGGGGGCGGATCCGTGCGGCGAGCGGTGACATGCGACCAGGCCGCCCCGGAACCGGATGCCGTGGAACGGCCCGTCGCGACGACAAAAAACTGACAGTCTCCACATGACCATGGCCAATGTGAACCCGACGCAGCGGATCCTCGTGATCCGGATCGATTTTCTGGGCGACATGCTGTGCACCACGGCGTTTCTCCGCGCGCTGAAGGAGCGCTGGCCCGGCGCGGAACTCCATGTGGTCGCGAACCGCTACAACGCGGCCGCGCTGGCCGGAAACCCGGACGTCGATACGATCCACACCTACGTCTATAGCCGTCAATGCGAGCGCAACGACCGTCCCGGACGGATGCGCGCATTCTTCGACCGGCTGCGGCTCGTGCGTCGCCTGCGTCGCTTGCGGTTCGATCTCGTGGTCGTGCCGAACGGCGGCATGCATCGCAGCAGCATGCAGTTCGCGCGACAGATCGGCGCGAAGGATTGCCGCTGGCACGATGCCGAGACCGAATTCGACGATCGCAAGCCCGATCACGTTGCGCAGCGGCCGATGTGTCACGAAGCGCTGTCGGGTTTCCGGCTCGTACCCGAACTCGGCCGCGCCGATCTCGACCGCCTCGCGTTGTCGGTTCATCCCGACCGTGCGCTGCAGGACGCGTGGTATCGGTTGCTCGGCGCGCGCACGAAGCCGCGCGTCGGGTTGTTCGTGACGAACAAGGCGGCTGAGCGCCGCTGGCCGGCGGATCGCTGGCGCGACCTCGCCGAGCGGCTTGCGCCGTATGCCGACGTGATCGTGTTCCGCGACCCGGCCATCGGCCATGCTCCCAAGGACGACTCGTGGCGCGACGTGTGTGCGCGCCATGTCGCGCCGTCGTCGGTTGCCGAGCTGGTGGCCGCGGCGAGCCTGCTCGATGCGATCGTCTCGGCCGACAGCGCCCCCGTGCATCTCGCGTCGGCGCTTGGCGTGCCCGTCGCCGCGTTGTTCGAGGACCGTCCCGAGAAATACCTGCGCTGGCATCCGCTCGGCGTGCCGCACGTGATCCTGCGCGCCGGCGCGACCGTCGACGCGATCGGCGTCGACGAGGTCGAGCGTGCGGTGAATCACCTGCTGCCGCAAGCCACTCATCGCGACGAACCTCTGGCCGATGCGGCATACGCGCGGCCGGCTGCTGCCGCGGCGGCGCCGGTGGTCATGACCGTCGCTTCGTAGCACCACGGACATCGCAAGCACCGCGTACGGCACCGGCGCGCGGTGCGCCTGCCCCCTTGCACCGCTACGAGCGGGGTCGCATCAGGCCGGCCGCACGGTCGATTCGCCACGCCGCGCCGGCTGCTGCAAAATCCTGTACATTGCCAGCCTTGTTCAGCCAGCCAGACACACCCGCCGTGGCCCTGTTTTCTTCTGCCCGCCCGCCCAGAACCATCCTCGTTGCCGCGCCGCGCCGTATCGGCGACGTGTTGCTGACGACGCCGCTCGTCCGTTCGCTGAAGGCCCGCTGGCCGGAAGCGCAGATCGACATGCTGGTGTTTCGCGGCACCGAAGGCGTGCTCGAGCACAATCCGGACGTGCGGCGCGTGATCGTCGTCGCGCAGCGCGCGGGATTCCGCGAGCGGCTGCGTGACGCGCTGTCGATGTGGCGCCGCTACGATCTCGCGTGCGCGGCGCTGAGCTCCGACCGGCCGCGTTTCTACAGCTGGTTCGCGGGCCGCAAGCGGGTGGGCCTCGTCGATCCGAACCGCGTGACGTGGCTCACGCGAATGATGCTGAACGGCATCGCGATCAATCACCACGAATCCGCGCACACGGTCGTCAGCACGCTTGCGCTCGCCCCCGTGATCGGCATCGAGCCGGTGTCCGAGGTCGTTGCGCCCGGCATCGGCGATGATCCGGCTCGGCGCGCGCGCTTCGACGCGTGGCTTGCCGAATCGCCGGCGATCCGCGACGGCAAGCCGCTGGTCGTCCTGCATCCGTATCCGATGTTCCGTTACAAGCAATGGCGGCTCGACGGCTGGGTCGAGATGATCGGCTGGCTGCGCGAGCACGGCTTCGCGGTCGCGCTGTCGGGCGGCCCGGCCGACAGCGAGCGCGAATATGCGGAGCAGGTCGCAGCCGAAGCGGGTGGCGACGTACTGAACCTGGTCGGTCGCCTGACGTTCGGCGAAAGCGCCGAACTCGTGCGGCGCGCACGGCTTTTCATCGGGCCCGACACCGGCGCGACGCACGTCGCGGCCGCGACCGGCACCGACACGATCGCGCTGTTCGGCCCGTCCGACCCCGTGCGCTGGGGGCCGTGGCCGCAGCACTGGCCGGCGACCGAGAATCCGTGGCCGTTGCGCGGCTCGGGGCGGCACGGGAACGTGTGGCTGCTGCAGGGGGAGGGCGATTGCGTGCCGTGCCGGCACGAAGGCTGCGAGCGCAAGGTCGACAGCCGCAGCGACTGTCTCGTCAATCTCGGTGCGCAGCGCGTGAAAGCCGCGGCGGCCGAGATGCTAGGGCTGAATCCGCCGGGCCCGGCCGCAGCCGTCGTCGATACGTCGCGACTGCATCGCACCGGATCCGACTGACGCGCGGCCAGCGCGCGTTACCTGCTGGTCGCAGGCGGCTTGTGTCGCGACGAGCCGTGCAGCCCGTTTCCTTTGGCAATACCGAGGCTCCGCGGTGGCCGAAGCCGGCCGCCGGCGGAGCGTAGGCCGCTGCGCGTTACGCGCTGCGCCGGATCGCCGACGTTTCGCGCGGCAGCGCCTCGGCGCGCTCGCCGCAGCCGAGCAGGATGCCGGCCAGCAGCACGATCAGGTGCCCTTCGGCGAAATCGAGCAGCAGCGAATTGGCGAGACTGCCGATCGCGAAGATTGCGAGCCAGCCCAGCAGCAGGTGCCGCGAGCGCGGATCGAGCGTGCGGCTTCCGCGCGCGATCTGCACGATCAGGTTGACGAACAGCAGCAAGCCGACCGTGCCGAGCTGTACGGCCATCAGCAGGTATTCGTTGTGCGGGTTCGACGTGAGCTGGCCTTCGGCCGCCGTCTTGCCGGCCGTGAGCGTCTCGAATTCGGATTCGAGGCCGCCCGCGCCGTAGCCGATCACCGGGCGCTGGCGATACAGCTCGAGCCCCTTCTTGTACCACTCGAGGCGCAGCCCGGTCGACGTGGCCGCATCGCTCTGCCGGTATTGCTGCACTTCCGTCACGACCTTCGTCAGCCGGCCGTTGTGAACCGTGCATGCAGCGACCACGAGCGCGATGCCGGCCAGCACGAACACGCCGGCGGCGAGCCCCGCGCGCAGCGCCGATTGCCGGCGCAGCAACAGCACGAAACGCACGGCGACGACGAGGATCAGCAGCAGCGCGATGACCTGCCCGGTGCGTCCCTGCAGCATCACGAACACGTTGACGAGCGACCATGCGGCAACGCCCGCATACGCGGCGCGCGACTGCGCCGTGCGAGCCGCCAGCGCGAGATCGGCCGCCTGGTAGAACAACAGCGCGCCGAACATCCCGGCGGCGATGTGGTTCTTGAACACCCAGGCGCGCGACAGCGGCAGTTCGGTCGCGTGCGCGGGCCCGATCGCGGTCACGCCGAGATAGTTGGTGGTCGACAGCAGCAGGATCACGCACAGCGTGCCGAACCAGCAACGGCGCACGATCGGCGCCCAGTTCGAATGGCGGAAGGCGAGCACGGCGAACGGCAGCAGCAGCAGCTTGTCGTACTTGGCGACCCAGTTCCACGCCTTGTTGTGCGGCGCGACCGTATAGGTGATGCTGGCGGCCAGCGCGGCCAGGATCAGCAGCGCCGCGAGCGAGGCCGGGTCGGTGACGAACGAGCGCAGGTCTCGCCAGAATTCGGGGGAAATCACGAGCGCGGCGGCGAACAGCCCGCAGAACACGTTGGTCAGCGCGGTCGAGACGGGCACCATGCAGAGCGCGGCGACGGCGAATGCACGGGCGGCGGTCAGGCGCCGCGAGGCGGGAGCGGAAAACGAAAGCATCGGAACCTGTCGAATGGACGAATGCGGCTTGCGTACGTCGTGCTGCGCGCCGCGCGCCCCGGCGGGAGATCCGGGACGAACGGCGCAGAGTATACGCGAAGCAGGGCGCGTTTCCGTGTCGTTTTTGGGGCTCGATCAGCTGAACGCGCGCTTGATCCGCGAGCGCAGCAGTGCGCGCTTCAGGCGTCCTTCGACTGCCGGCGTGTCGAGCGCGACGCGCGTGCCGGCCGGTTCGCCGCGATGCAGGAAGTAGCGGTCGAACGTCGCCTGGGTCATGCCCCATTTGTTGAGAAACTGGCGGCGACCGTCGTTCTTGACGATCTTGCCCGTGCTTTTCTGCTGGAAGTGGTAGACGAGGCTGTCGCCGACTCCGACGAAGATCCGGCAGCCGGCATCCCAGAATTTCATCGAGAAGTCGTTGTCGCTGCTCATGCCGGGCGACAGCTCGCTGCTGTAGCCGCCGATCCGGTTCCACCAGTCGCGGTGCACGAGCGTCGGCGGCCAGGTCGAGCCGAGCCAGTCCGCGCGCACGAGTTTTGGGGCCGCGGCGACGAGGCCCGCTGCATCGAAATGTTCGGCGTCGCGGCCGAAATTGCTGACCACCACGCACGGGTTGCGCGTGTCGACCGGCTCGACCATCGTGCCCGACAGCATGAAGAGATTGGTCGGCATCTGTTCGATGCGGCGCACGAGCGCCGTGTCCCAGCCGGGGCAGCAGAACATGTCGTCGTTCATGTAGACGACGTAGTCGCGCGTCGCGCGCGCGGCGGCCCAGTTCACCGCGTGGCAGATGCCGATGTTGGTCGGCGACGCGGTGTGCTCGATGCCTTCGCTGCGCACCCAGTCGAGCGTGCCGTCCGAGCCGTCGTTCACGTGCACGATGATCTGGTGGTCGTACGCCGAGTGGCGGCGCAGGCTGTCGACGACGAGCTTGAGGTACGGCAGGTTGTTCCAGGTCGGAATGATGATGGAGAACATGGCGGTCGGATTCGGTAGTCGTCGTGGCGGGCGGAGCGCGGCGCGCCGGCTTTGAAGTTCCCGACGTGCACCCGACCCACCATGGCCGCGTGTGCCCCATC
>NZ_JAAGPG010000564.1:0-5417 GCF_017104665.1 Burkholderia sp. Se-20378
TGGGCGTCGCGCCGCCGCAAGACGGCGCGACACGCCTTGACCGCACGCCACCCTGCCGCTGCGCGATACGCCGCCGGCATCCCCACCGGAATACCGCGCGTTGCGACGCGGCGGTCTATCGCAATTTACTTGCCGCTCGACGAGCCATGCGGCATCGCTTCCGACAACGCATCGAGCACCGGCGTCAGCACGTCCTGGGGGCTGCCGGTCGTCCAACCGCCGTCCAGACTGTAGACATCGATCTTGCCGGTCACCGGATGCGTTACCGGCGCCGCGTCCAGCACCTTCGCCATGCCGGAGAAGATCGCATTGAACGCGACAATCCGGGCCGCATCATTCTTCAGGCGGCCGTTGCCGAGCTTCGCCTCCAGTGCCTTCGCGCCGGGCCCCACATCCGGTACCCGGCACGCGAACTCAACCGTCGCGATCGTCTTGCCCTCGAGCGCCGAGTTCGGTCGTTGCGACGACCCGGTTGCCTTGCACTCCGAGCGATTGATCGCACGCTGATAGGCCGCGGCCATGCTCTCGACCGACGGACGCAATGCGGCACTCGCCTTCGGCGGCATCGGCGCCAGCAAGTCTTCCGCCATGTCCTTGCGCATCGATTCGCCAAACGTCGACAGAACGTCGACGTTGAGCGCGTCCTTGCCGCTGTAGCTCGCGCGCACCGCATCGTTGAATTCGCGGGCTTTCGACACGTCGCCGTTGACGAGTGCACCGATGTAGAGGTCGACGGTCTGCTCGGGCGTAAGCGGCGCCGCATGCGCGGTGCCCGCCGCGATCAGCAGGGACAGCACGACAGCGCGTGCGGAACGGGAAATATTCATGGGAAGACAGCCCTCTCTCGACGGTTTGTTGTACACACCCGATGCGGCGGCTGCCGCAGCCGGGTCGACCGAGATTGTCTCGAAAAAAGGTGCCTGATGAAAGGCCGATGTCAGGAAGCGCAGTGCCGCGCTGGTCTGCGCGCGTCGCGCGGACGCAAAAAAGCCCGCTCGAGGCGGGCTTTTGACGGGTATTCGCCGGATCGGCCGCTGGCCGATGTGCGCTTACGCGAACGAGTAGAACACGCGGAACGCGACCTTGCGCTCGGCCCAGAATTCGGCCGCTTCGCGGAACACGTCGAGCAGCGTCTCGCGCCCTTCCTTGTCGAACTTCTGCGCGATCGGCAGCCCATCGAGGACGATCACGAAACCGGGCTGCGCGCCGGCCTTCGCGACGAGGTCGGTCAGCGAGTCGTACAGCGCGTCGTAGTTCTTCCCGAAATGCTTCGGGAACAGGAATGACGTCGCGATCGTTTCCATCACTTCCTGCTTCGACTGCGCGGCGCCGCAAAACGCATACAGGAAATGCTGGCCGAGCCGGCCGGCTTCGTCGGCAAGATCCTGCACGCGGAACGCGCGGATCGACTGCACGAGATTGGGTCGCACGGTCGTGAAAAGGCTCATAGGCTCCTCGTTCGATGAAAGCCCGGACTCGGCTTCCTGTTGCTCCGGCGTGCCGCCAGCCTGCGCCGCCGCGTGCAGTTGGATCACGCGCTGAAACAGATTGCCGTCGCCGGCCGCGAACAGTTCCGCCGCCGCCGTTTCGTGCGCGTAGATGGAGTCGCTCATGCCATTCGTCCCGAAGTCATTCAACAATACGTTTAAAACTGTTGTAGTGGTCGCCCGTGTAATAACAGTTGTCGATCCGGCGCAATGGCCCGCCACAGACGATCCGGCGCGCGCCGCGATTGCGGGCACGCGGCGTCGGCACCGTGTACTCATGGTAGTAGCCGCGCTTCGCTTTTGGCAGGATCCGCTCGCGGTTGCCAAACACGACGCCGTCTTTCTCGTACGGATACGGACCGCCGGCGCCAATCAGGCCTAGCGTGGTCACAGCCTCGCGCGGAAGACGTGCGGTCGGAATCGTATCGAGCCCGCTCGCCGCCACGTCGGCCGGAACGGCCTCCCGTGCGTAAGCGGCGGAAACCAGACTGCCCGTCGGCGTGCCGACGATACCCATCGCGAACATCGCGAAGACGGACGCGAGCGCGCCGTTGCGGAGCCACTTGCGTGCCATGAACCAGGGTTCCCGCTGTTAAATCAAGTAGTTGACGACCAACAAAGGCGTTAGCGTAGCGTTATTGGCCGCGCGAATCAATGTCCGTTTGGGAATCGAAAGGCCAGTGATACCCGGAATTGCGCATTTTTTACCGAAATCTCACTACATTTATCTTACATAGGATAAAATGCGAACGGCATCTCTGGCATGGCAAGACTCTGCCTCCTTGCCACGCCGGCTACGCTGAGTGGAGAGAGATGCTGATGTTGCTTGAGGGAAGCGCGTTTGCGCCCTGCCCGCGGCGTGCCCATTGCGGGCACGCCTCTTTTTTGCTTTTGTTTACAATTTCGCCCGACGCGCCACACCGGTTCGACCGGCCTGGCGCGTTCGTTTTGGCTCAGCGCGTGGCGTTCACGTCGGCGACCAGCAGCGCCGCCATGTTGACGATGCGGCGAACGGTCGCCGATTCGGTCAGCACGTGCACCGGCTGCGCAGCGCCCAGCAGGATCGGCCCGATCGCGATGTTGTTGCCCGCGGCCGTCTTCAGCAGGTTGTACGCGATGTTCGCGGCGTCGATGTTCGGCAGGATCAGCAGGTTCGCTTCGCCTTCCAGCGTCGATTCCGGCAGGATTTCCTTGCGCAGCGCTGCGTCGAGCGCGACATCGCCGTGCATCTCGCCGTCCACCTTCAACTCCGGCGCGCGTTCCTGCAGGATCGCGAGCGTATCGCGCATCTTCTTCGCCGAAGGTGCGTTGCTCGTGCCGAAATTCGAGTGCGACAGCAGCGCGACCTTCGGCTCGATGCCGAAGCGGCGCACTTCTTCCGCAGCCATGACCGTGATCTCGGCCAGCTCTTCCGGGGTCGGATCGACGTTCACGTGCGTGTCGACGAGGAAAATCTGGCGGCCCGGCAGCACGAGGCCGTTCATCGCCGCGTACACGCTGCAGCCCGGGCGCTTGCCGATCACCTGGTCGATGAAGTGCAGGTGGCGGTGCGTGGTGCTGATCGTGCCGCAGATCATCCCGTCCGCTTCGCCCTTCTTCACCAGCATCGAGCCGATCAGCGTCGTGCGGCGGCGCATCTCGACCCGCGCGAGCTGCTCGCTGATGCCCTTGCGCGCCATCATCTTGTAGTACGTCTGCCAGAAGTCGCGGTAGCGCTCGTCGTGCTCGGTGTTGACGACCGTGAAGTCGGTGCCCGGCGTCAGGCGCAGGCCGTAGCGCTGGATACGGTGCTCGATCACCGACGGGCGGCCGATCAGGATCGGCTTCGCGAGCTTTTCGTCGACGATGATCTGAACGGCGCGCAACACGCGCTCTTCTTCGCCTTCCGCGAACACAACGCGCTTCTTCTCTTCCGGCGCGGCGCGCGCGATCTGGAAGATCGGCTTCATCGTCGTGCCGCTGTGGTACACGAACTGCTGCAAATGGACGCGGTACGCCTCCATGTCCTCGATCGGGCGCGTCGCGACGCCGCCGTCCATCGCGGCCTGCGCGACGGCCGGTGCGATCTTCACGATCAGGCGCGGATCGAACGGCTTCGGAATCAGGTATTCGGGCCCGAACGACAGATCCTGGATGCCGTACGCAGTCGCGACGATGTCGCTCTGCTCGTGCTGCGCGAGCTCGGCGATCGCATTGACGGCCGCGATCTCCATTTCACGCGTGATCGTCGTCGCGCCGACGTCGAGCGCGCCGCGGAAGATGAACGGGAAGCACAGGACGTTGTTGACCTGGTTCGGGTAATCGGTGCGGCCCGTGGCCAGCACCGCATCCGGGCGCACTTCGAGCGCGAGTTCCGGCAGGATTTCCGGCGTCGGGTTCGCGAGCGCGAGGATCAGCGGGCGCTCGGCCATGCCCTTCACCATCTCCTGCTTCAGCACGCCGGCAGCCGACAGGCCGAGGAAGATGTCCGCGCCGTCGATCACTTCGGCCAGCGTCCGGGCTTCCGTTTCGCGGGCGAAACGCTCCTTGTCCGGGTCCATCAGCTCGGTGCGGCCCTTGTAGACCACGCCGGCCAGGTCGGTCACGATGATGTTCTCGATCGGCAGGCCGATGTCGACCAGCAGGTCGAGACACGCGAGCGCGGCCGCGCCCGCGCCGGACGCGACGAGCTTGACCTTCTTGATGTCCTTGTTGACGACCTTCAGCCCGTTCGTGACGGCCGCGGCCACCACGATCGCGGTGCCGTGCTGGTCGTCGTGGAACACCGGAATCTTCATCCGCTTGCGCGCTTCGCGCTCGACGATGAAGCAGTCCGGCGCCTTGATGTCTTCCAGGTTGATCCCGCCGAAAGTCGGCTCCAGCGCGGCGATCACGTCGACGAGCTTGTGCGGGTCCGACTCGTTCAGCTCGATGTCGAACACGTCGATGCCCGCGAACTTCTTGAACAGCACGGCCTTGCCTTCCATCACCGGCTTCGACGCGAGCGGGCCGATGTTGCCCAGACCGAGCACCGCCGTACCGTTCGTGACGACGCCGACCAGGTTGCTGCGCGCGGTGAAGCGTGCCGCGTTGAGCGGATTCTCGACGATCTCTTCGCACGCGTACGCCACACCCGGCGAGTACGCGAGCGCGAGGTCGCGCTGGTTGATCATCTGCTTGGTCGGGGCGATCGCGATTTTCCCGGGGGTCGGGAATTCGTGATAGTCGAGCGCGGCTTCGCGGAGCTTGGCTTTGGAGGAGGCTTGGGTAGACATGTGTCTCTTGGCGGGCGGATTAGAATAACTCTTCGACGGCATTGTAGCGCCAATCATCGGCCGCCAGACCGGCGATTCGGGTGCAACAGCCGCGACAAAATTGTACTGAACGGTGCAGGAACGCCGCCGTTCGCCTCGTACAATGCCGTTCCTTCCATCGTTTCGGATCCATCCGCCGTGCCAGCCGCCCTCTCCGAGTTTTCGCTGATCGAACGCTTCTTCACGCGCCGCGCCGCGCAGGGCGCACGCGCGTCGACACTCGGCATCGGCGACGATTGCGCGTTGATCACGCCCCGATCCGGGAAATTGCTGGCTATTTCGACCGACATGCTGGTGGAAGGCCGCCACTTCTTCCCCGACGTCGCGCCCGACGCGCTCGGCCACAAGACGCTCGCGGTCAACCTGTCCGACCTCGCGGCGATGGGCGCCGAGCCGCGCGCGTTCACGCTCGCGTGCGCGCTGCCGCGGGCTGACGCCGCGTGGCTGGAAGCGTTCAGCAACGGGCTGTTCGCGCTCGCCGAGCGCTACGGTTGCGAGCTGATCGGCGGCGACACGACGAGCGGCCCGCTGAACCTGTGCGTGACCGTATTCGGCGAAGTCTCGCCCGACGCTAGGAAGAGCACACGTCTGAACTTCAGTAACGTGTCGGATGCTCGTAGTCAGTCTGCTGATTGAA
>NZ_JAAGPG010000565.1:0-5399 GCF_017104665.1 Burkholderia sp. Se-20378
CCGCCGCACGTGCTCGCATCGGCCGCCGCGCACGCCGCCGCCGCGCGGCGCCGCAAGCGCATGGGCGACCTGCACCTGGCCGTGCTTGCGATCCTCCTGCTGGGCCCGCTCGTCGTCTATCCGCTGGTGCGGCTCGTGCTGCTGAGCGTGTCGGGCGACCACGGGCTGAGTTTTGCCGCGTACCGCACGTTCTTCGGCAACCCCGACACCAGCGGCGTGCTGCTGACCACACTGGGCGTGCTGTTCGCGAGCGCCGGCACCGCGTCGGTGCTCGGTGTGCTGCTGGCCGCGCTGCTGTTCTTCAAGCCGTTTCCGGGCGCGTCGCTCGTCACGCGCTTCCTGGAACTGTACGTCGCGTTCCCGTCGTTCCTCGTCGCGTTCACGCTGATCTTCCTGTACGGCTCGCAAGGCTCGATCAGCATCGCGCTGCAGCACCTGTTCCATCTCGAGAATCCGCCGCTCGATTTCCTGTTCGGCATTGGCGGCGTGATCCTCGCGCAGACCGTGTTCTATACGCCGTTCGTCGTGCGGCCGACGCTCGCGTCGTTCGCGACGCTCGACCTGCGGTTGATCGAAGCCGCGCGCAGCCTCGGCGCGTCCGGGTGGATGCTCGCCCGCCGCGTCGTGCTGCCGATCGCGTGGCCGGGCATCGCCGCTGGTACCGTGCTGTGCTTCCTGCTGACGCTCAACGAATTCGGGATTCTGCTGGTGCTCGGCAGCGCGCGGCTCGTGACGCTGCCGGTTGCGATCTACAGCAGCGCGACCGTCGACCTCGACCTGCCGACCGCGTCGGCCGGTGCGGTCGTGATGCTCGCGCTGTCGCTGGCGCTGTATGCGGTTTATCGCCGGGTGAACCGGCGTGCGACGGGAGGGAACGATGTCCGCTGAATTTCGTATCGGGCAAGCCGTGCCGCGCCACCAGATCGGCTGGGGCGACACGGTGCTCAAGCATGCGTCGCGCGCGGCGCTCGCGCTGGCCGCGTTCGCGTGCTTCTGGCTGTTCGTGTTGCCCGTCATCGTCGTCGCGCTGTCGAGCGTGTCGACGCAGTGGTCGGGCACGATTCTGCCGGCTGGCTACAGCCTGCGCTGGTTCGAGCGGCTCGGGTCGCCGGAATACGACGCGCTGCTGACGAGCCTGGAAATCGGCTTCGGCGTATCGGCAGTCGGCACGATCCTCGGGCTGTGGCTCGCGCTGGCGCTCGAAGGGCGCGACCGACGTGGCCTCGGCGCGGTGGTCGACGCGCTCGTGATGGTGCCGAACGGTGTGCCGAGCGTCGTGCTCGGGCTCGCGGTGCTGATCGCGTACCACCAGAAGCCGGTCGACCTGTCGAGCTCGGCGGCGATCGTCGTGCTCGTGCAGCTCGCGTTGATCCTGCCGTTCTGCTATCGCTGCGCGGCTGCCGCCCTGCGTCCGGAACTGACCGTGCTGCGCGAAGCGGCGGCGAGCCTCGGTGCGCCGCCCGCGATGGTGCTGCGCCGCGTGCTGCTGCCGCAGCTCGTGCCGGCGCTGCGCGCGAGCCTTGCACTCGGCTTTGCGCTGTCGCTCGGCGAACTCGGCGCGACGCTGACGGTTTATCCGCCCGGCTTTGCAACCGTGCCGATCGTCGTGATCGGCCAGGTGGAGCGCGGGTACTACCTTCCGGCATCGGCGCTGTCGCTGCTGATGCTCGGCGCGTCGCTCGCGGCGCTGCTGTTGATCGCTGCGCGCGTGCCGCGCGGCAAGCGGGTGGCATCATGAACGCCGCGTTCGCATTGCGCCAACCCGGTGAAGCGTCGGCAGCCGGCGCATCGACGGGTCTCGCGGGGCGCTCCGTCGACGTCAACGGCCGTCACTACCGGCTACCGGTCGAACCGACCGTCGTCGTCTGCGTCGACGGCTGCGAGTACGACTATCTCGAACGGGCTGTGGAAGCGGGCGTCGCACCGTTCATCGGCCGGATGATTTCGGAAGGTACGGCCTGGCGCGCCGATTGTGTCGTGCCGACCTTCACCAACCCGAACAACCTGTCGATCGTCTGCGGCGTGCCGCCGTCGGTCCACGGCATCTGCGGCAACTATTTCTGGGATCCGGCCGCCGACGGCGGGCGCGGCGCCGAAGTCATGATGAACGACCCGGCCTACCTGCGGGCCGGCACGCTGCTCGCCGCGGCGTCCGACGCCGGCGCGCGGGTCGCCGTCGTGACGGCGAAGGACAAGCTGCGCCGGTTGCTCGGCTGGCAGATGAACGGCATCTGCTTCTCGGCCGAGAAGGCCGCGCAGGCGAATCTCGCGGAAAACGGGATCGTCGACGTGCTCGACTGGGTCGGCCTGCCGTCGCCGGACGTCTACAGCGCGGCGTTGTCCGAATTCGTGTTCGCGGCCGGCGTGCGGCTTGCGCAGACGCGCCAGGTCGATCTGATGTACCTGTCGACTACCGATTACGTGCAGCACAAGTGCGAGCCGGGCAGTGCCGGTGCGAATGCGTTCTACGCGATGATGGACGGCTACCTTGCGCAGCTCGACGCGCTCGGCTGGGCGATCGGGCTGACGGCCGACCACGGGATGAACGCGAAGCACGATCCCGCGACGGGCCGGCCGAACGTCATCTATCTGCAGGACGCATTCGACGGCTGGTACGGCGCGCAGGCTGCGCGCGTGATCCTGCCGATCACGGATCCGTACGTCGTGCATCACGGTGCGCTCGGCTCGTTTGCGACCATCTATCTGGCGCCGGGCGTCGACCGGGCCGAGGCGATGTGGCGCGTCGGCGGCCTCGACGGCGTCGAGCTCGTGCTCGACAACGCGGAAGCGGCCGCACGGTTCGAACTGCCGGCCGACCGGATCGGCGATCTCGTCGTGATCGGCCGCCGCGACATGACGCTCGGTACGCGCGAACGCGAACACGATCTGTCGGGCCTCACGGTGCCGCTGCGTTCGCATGGCGGCGTGTCGGAGCAGGAAGTACCGCTGCTGTTCAATCGCCGTATCGAGCCGATCGATCCCGCGCGTCGCCCGCGCAACTTCGACGTGTTCGATTTCGTGCTGAACCGGGTCGCGACATGATGGCTCATCCCCGACACGATCATCCGGCGTTTCGCGCAGAGGCGCTGCGCTGGTGCGGCACGCGCGCGACGCGCGAGCGCACGCTCGACGTCATGGACCCCTACACGGGCACGCGCGTCGGGACGGCGCCGCTGGCGAGCGTCGACGACGTGCGCGCGGCATTCGACTACGCGATGGCGTACCGGCCGGCGCTTACGCGATACGAGCGCTCGCAGATCCTCGAGCGTGCGGCCGCGCTGTTGCGCGAGCGCACCGAGGAAGCGTCCGACCTGATCACGCTCGAATCGGGGCTGTCGAAACAGGACTCCCGCTACGAGATCGGCCGCGTGGCCGACGTGCTGAAGTTTGCGGCGATCGAGGCGCTGCGCGACGACGCGCAGAGCTTCTCGTGCGACCTGACGCCCCACGGCAAGGCGCGCCGCGTGTTCTCGCAGCGGCAGCCGCTCGACGGCGTGATCGTCGCGATCACGCCGTTCAATCATCCGATGAACCAGGTGGCGCACAAGATCGCGCCGGCGATCGCGACCAACAACCGTGTGATCGTGAAGCCGTCGGAGAAGGTGCCGCTGTCGGCGTTCTACCTGGCCGACCTGCTGTATGAGGCCGGGCTGCCGGAGCCGATGCTGCAGGTGCTGACCGGCGATCCGCGCGAGATCGCGGACGAGCTCGTCACGCACCCGCATGCGTCGCTGATCACCTTTACGGGCGGCGTCGCGATCGGCAAGGCGATTGCCGCGCGGGCCGGTTACCGTCGCATCGTGCTGGAACTGGGCGGCAACGATCCGCTGATCGTCCTCGACGATGCCGATCTCGACCGCGCGACATCGCTGGCCGTGCTCGGCTCGTACCGGAATTCGGGCCAGCGCTGCACGGCCGTCAAGCGGATGCTGGTGCAGCGCTCGATCGCGCCCGCGTTCACCGAGTTGCTCGTCGAGAAGACGCGTGCATGGAAGTACGGCGATCCGTTCGATCCCGCGAACGAAATGGGCACGGTGATCGACGAGGAAGCGGCGCGGCTGTTCGAGGCGCGAGTGGCGGAGGCGGTCGCGCAGGGGGCGCGCCTGCTGACCGGCAACGTGCGGCGCGGCGCGCTGTATGCGCCGACCGTGCTCGACAACGTCGATCCGTCGATGACGATCGTGCGCGAGGAGACCTTCGGCCCGGTATCGCCGGTGATCACGTTCGACACGATCGACGACGCGATCCGGATCAGCAACGGGACGGCGTTCGGGTTGTCGTCGGGCGTGTGTACGGACAGCACGGCGGCGGTCGTGCGGTTCGTGAACGAGCTGAACGTCGGCACGGTGAATGTATGGGAAGTGCCCGGCTACCGGATCGAGCTGTCGCCGTTCGGCGGGATCAAGGATTCGGGGCTCGGTTACAAGGAAGGCGTTCAGGAGGCGATGAAGAGCTTCACGAACCTGAAGACGTTTTCGCTGCCTTGGGAGTGAATGAATGGCATTGACGGTGGAAGAGATCCACGGGCTGTATCGCGAGCATGGCCATGTGGCCTATAGCGGCGAGCCGGTCACGCAGCTCGAGCATGCATTGCAGAGCGGCTTGCTGGCGGAGGAGGCGGGGGCTGACGAAGCGCTGGTCGCGGCCGCGTTCCTGCATGACCTCGGGCATCTGCTGAATCGCCAGGGCGAGACGCCGAGCGCGCGCGGGATCGACGATCTGCATCAGTATTACGTGCTGCCGTTCCTGCGGCCGCTGTTTTCCGACGCGGTGCTGGAGCCGATCCGGCTGCACGTCGACGCGAAGCGCTGCCTGTGTCGCACGGACGCAGGCTACTTCGAAAGCCTGTCGCCGGACTCGGTGCGCAGCCTCGCGTTGCAGGGCGGCATCTTCAGTGAAGAGGAGACGGCGGCGTTCCTGCAGCGCCCGTTCGCGGAGGACGCGCTGCGTCTGCGCCGCTGGGACGATACGGCGAAGGAAGAGGGCAAGGTGACGCCGAACCTCGATCACTATATGGAGATCGTCGCGCGCCAGGTGCGCGCGGCCTGACGGTTCGGCTGCCTCTATATAAGGCCCCGCACGCGGTAGCGTGCGGGGCCTTATATTTTTTTGAGAAACCCCTTGCGCAGATCGAAGAGGCTGCCTACAATCACGCCTCTTTCGCGCTAACGGAAACGCGGCGCGGAAGAGGGAAGCAGGGTTGGCGGTGTGCTGGAGTCTGTAGCGCGCCACTGGCCTGGAAGTTGAACCCCGCAGTCGCAACGATGTAGTGAAAAAAGTTGTTGACGAAATGCGAAACACGGTTCATAATCTCGCTTCTCTGCTGCTGAAAACGCAGCGCTGCTGAGAAACACGAAGTTCCTCGCAGAATGCTCTTTAAAAATTAACAGCCGATAAGT
>NZ_JAAGPG010000566.1:0-5396 GCF_017104665.1 Burkholderia sp. Se-20378
TTCGCCGCACCGGCGAGCGCAGGCCGGCGGCGCGCTGCGCCGCGCGTTCGTCGCGCCCGTTTGCTGCTGCATGTTGCCGTCTCCTGTAGTTCTGGTATTAATGGCCGTCCTTGCAACTTCCGGCTCGACACAGGTTATCGATCGAGTCTGAGAAAATGCTGACATCCCGGCCTCGGGAAAACCCCTAACCACCCACCTGCGAAACGGCACCATGCGCATTCTCGTCGTGGAGGACGATGCCGAAATCGGCGCGGCGATCCGCATCCGCCTGGCGCGGCTCGGCCATGCCGTCGATCTCGAAACCGACGGCGCGACCGCAAACGGGTTGCTGCGCGTCGAGCGCTTCGATCTCGTCGTGCTCGACGCGAACCTGCCCGGCATGGACGGCTTCACGGTGCTGCGCCACCTGCGCGCATCGGGCAGCACGACACCCGTGCTGCTCGTCACCGCGCGCTCGGCGATCGACGATCGCGTGAGCGGCCTCGGCCTCGGCGCCGACGACTACCTGGTGAAGCCGTTCGACTATCGCGAACTCGATGCGCGCGTGCAGGCGCTCCTGCGCCGCAACAGCGGCCATGCAAACGATGTGCTGACGCTCGGCGGCCTCGTGATCGACCGCAGCAGCCGTCTCGCGGAACTCGACGGCCAGCCGCTGTCGCTGTCGCGCCAGGAATTCGCGCTGCTCGAAATCCTCGCGAGCCGCCCGCAGCGGATCTTCTCGAAGGACGAACTGCTGAACCAGTTGTTCAGCTTCGGCAACGAGCCGACCGCGAACGCGGTCGAGCAATACGTGACACGCGTGCGCAAGAAGCTGCAGGGCAGCTCGGTCGAGATCCGTACCGCGCGCGGGATGGGGTACCAGATTGCGGCGCACTGACTGGTTCCCGAAGACGCTGTTCGGGCGCACGCTGCTTTTCATCGCGCTGGTCGTCGCGACCGGCGCGCTCGCGCTCGCGGCGATCGCGCGCTACTACGCGGGCGTCGCGGCCGAACGCGCCTACGACCAGTTGCTTGCCGGCGCATCGATCCAGGTCGCGGAAAACCTCTACGTGCAGGGCGGCGTGCTCGCGCTGAATCCACCGGTGGCCGCGCTGTCGACGCTGTCGCGCTACGACCTCGTCTACTACAAGGTGGTCGATTCGCGCGGCATCGTCGTGGCCGGCTACAACGATCTCGCGAGCCCTGCGACGCTGGCCACCGCGAAACAGGGCCCCGCGTTCGCGAACGGCATGTACCAGGGGCACCGGATCCGCACCGCGACCATCGCGCGCTACATGCCCGAGGAAAGCACGCCGGGCTGGGCGCTCGTGACGGTGGCGCAAACCACCAATGCGCGCCAGCAGCTCACGAACGACATGAGTTTCAAGGTGTGGACGCTGATCCTGCTGATGAGCGTGCTCGCGATCGGCGCGAGCGGCCTCGCGATCCGGCGGGGCCTGCGCCCGCTTGCGCAGATCGGCACGATCATCGCCGCGCGCGACCCGGCCGACCTGCGGCCGGTGGCCGTCGATACGCCGAGCGAGATCGACGCGATCATCGGGTCGATCAACGGGCTGATGCGCCGCCTCGCCGAGCGGATCAACGCGATGCAGCGCTTCATCGCCGATGCCGCGCACCAGATGCGCACGCCGCTCGCGCGACTCGATGCGCAGATCGAGCTGCTCGACGGCGAAGCCGATCCCGCACGTCATGCGGCACGGCTCGACGCGCTGCGCGCGACCTGTTCGGACGTCGGGCGGCTCACCGGCCAGTTGCTCAATCATGCGATGGTGATCCATCGCACCGAAGCCGTGCCGCTGCAACCCGTCGACCTCGTCGCGCTCGCGAAAGACGTGCTCGGCCGCACGATTCCGCTCGCGGGCGAGCGCGATGTCGCCGTCGCGTTCGCGAGCGACGCACCGCTCGCCTGGATCGACGGTGACGCGATCAGCCTGCAGGAAGCGCTGTCGAACGTGCTGCACAACGCGCTGCTGCACGGTCACGCGGACGACATCGTCGTCTCGGTCGCGACGCAGGGCCACGCCGACGATGCGGTGACGCTGACCGTCACCGACAACGGTCGCGGGATTCCGCGCGAGCACTGGGACGCCGCGCTGCAACCGTTCGTGCGGATCGCGCCGGACGGCAGCGAGCGGCGCACCGGGTCGGGCCTCGGACTCGCGATCGTGCAGGAAGTGATGAAGGCGCACGGCGGACGCGTCGGGTTTGCGTTTCCCGACGCGGGCGGGTTTTCGGTGGTGCTGACGTTTCCGCGGGCGGCGGGGAGCGGCGCAGAGCAGGCATGAGTCGACGGACCGTGCCGGTTCAGGCGCGTGCGCAGTGGGCGCTCAATCGTCGCTGTCGTCTTCGAAGCCGTTGCGCTCCACGTGCTGCGCCACTACCCGGTCCAGCTCGTCGTACTGACGATCGCAGAACAGCCGGCACAACGTGTCGACGTCGGTACGCTTCCTGACGTCGATCGTGTCGACTTGCTGCTCCAGCTTGCCCTTGCCGATTCCGAACAGCCCCTTCTTCATCCGCATGGAGACGGCATTCAACTGGAAGCCGTCCGCGTGCGCATCGCTCAGCGCGGTCACCCACAATTCCCGCTGATCGTCGGCATGCTGCAGCACGAGGGCCGGCAACGGGCCGTCCTGCTTGTCGTCCCATTCGGCATGCTGCGCCGCCCACGGGAATGCGTCGAACGCCTGCGTGAACGACGGGTAATCCGTCGCGCCCTGCGGATCCAGTTGCTTGAAATCGTAGCCGACCTTCTGAATGGAATAAGTCAACATGGCGCGGTAGCCCCCGTGGCGTTCGAGATCAGGAGAACGTCAATCTACGCTGAATTTCGGTGTCCATCATGATTTTCTCCACGGCTCACGCATGCTTCGCAGCGGGATCGCGAGGCTCTTCCAGATAACTCCGCGCCAGCCTCACGAGTTCGCGCTTCAGTTTCGGATCGTCCAGCAGCCCGCGCCGGGCCGCGTTGTGCACGACGCCTTCGAGTGCCGACGACAGCACCTGCGCCGTCATCGTATCGGCCCTGACGGGCGCACGCCCGCGACAGGCGGCAACGATCAGCGCATAGCGGCGCAAATATTCCTTCTGGAACGTGTCGTATGCAGCCTTCACGCCGCCCGGATCGGGAAGATCGAGCAGCGCACGGTGCAGCGACGGGTAATCGCGGTGCGCGGCGATCAGGTCGCCGATCAAGCCTTCAACGAGACGCGCGGGGCTCGCCCGACGGTCGTGCGCGCGCTGCAGCACGGCCAGCACATCGTCGAAATGCCTGCGCCGGATCGCGTCGACCAACGCGAGCTTGTTCGGGAAGTACTGGTACACGGAACCGATGCTGACACCGGCAACTGCCGCGACTTCGTTGGTCGTGAACCCGGCCCACCCGTGCGTATCCAGAACGCGAGCCCCGGCCGTGACAATTACATCCACGGTCGCGCGCGAACGCGCCTGGCGCGGGGCTTTCCGCATCGCGGCGGCGGCATCGGAAACGCGAGTGGACATGCGGGCTCCGACTGAAAATAATGGTGGCGAAGCTCACATATTAGGTGAAACCCACAAGGAAACGACCATGAGCGAGAACGCACTCCTGTCCCGCATGCTGCGCTACCAGGCGTGGGCGAACGACGAAATGCTGGCGGCCATCGCGGAGCTCGACGCGGTGCAACACGCCGACGAGCGCCATCTCGCGCTGCGGCTGATGAACCATTGCCTCGTGGTGAACAAGATTTTCGCCGCGCACCTGACCGGCGAGCGTCATGGCTTCGTATCCGACAACACGCCCGACACGCCCGATCCCGACGCGCTGCGTGCTGCCTTCGCCGCGCTCGATCGCTGGTATCTCGATCATGTCGAAACCGCCACGCCCGCGATGCTGTCCGAATCGATTCCGTTTGCGTTCACCGACGGTGACAACGGATACATGACGCGCGAAGAGATGCTGACCCATGTCGTCACGCACGGCGGCTATCATCGCGGCGAAGCCGGAAGGCTGATGATCCAGGCCGGCGCGCGTTCGGGGCAGGACATCAGGCTGCCGTGGGACACGTACGCCGTTTACCTGCACCGGACGGAACCGGCGCGCAGGCTTCAGGGCAAGACCGAAGCGACGATCGCGTCAACCGCCGGGCGATAGGCAAGCGCCACGCCCGCTACGCCGCCACCGCCTCCCCGCCGAGATACGCATCGCGCACGCGCTCGTCGTCGAGCAGCGCCTTCGCGGGCCCTTCGAGCACGACGCGCCCCGTCTGCAGCACGTATCCGTAATGCGCGATCTCCAGCGCGAGGCTCGCGTTCTGCTCGACCATGAACACGGTCACGCCCTGCCGGTTGATCGCGTCGATCAGTTCGAGCACCTTGTCGACGTAGAGCGGCGACAGCCCCATCGTCGGCTCGTCCATGCAGATCAGCTTCGGCCGCGCCATCAGCGCGCGCGCCATCGCGAGCATCTGCTGCTCGCCGCCCGACAGCGTGCCCGCGCGCTGCGTCAGCCGCTCGCGCACGCGGGGAAACAGGTCGAGCACGCGCTCGTAGTCCTCCGCCACTGCCGCGCGGTCGCCGCGCGTGTACGCGCCCATCAGCAGGTTCTCGCGCACGCTCATGTCGCCGAACAGCCGCCGCGCCTCGGGCACGGCCGCGATCCCGCGCCGCACGCGCTGTGGCGTCGCGAGCGCCGTCACGTCGTCGCCGTCGAAGCGCACGACGCCGCGGCGCGGCCGCATCAGCCCGAGGATCAGCTTCATCGTCGTCGACTTCCCGCTCGCGTTGCCGCCGAGCAGGCTGACGATCTGCCCGCGGCCGACTTCGAAGTTCACGTCGAAATGCACCTGCACCGGCCCGTAGAACGTGTCGAGGTGTTCGAGTTTCAGCAGCGCGTCGGTCATGGTGGTGTCGGGTCCGGAAGAAAGTGCGGTCATGCGGCCGCCTGTGCTGCGCGTTCGGCCGGCGCGCCACCCGCGTTCCGGCGGCCGAGGTACGCCTCGATCACGCGCGGATCGTGCCGCACGTCGGCGGGCGCGCCTTCGGCGATCTTCACGCCGTTGTCGAGCACCATCACGCGATCAGACACGCGCATCACGAGTTCGAGCTTGTGCTCGATCAGCAGGATCGTCAGGCCGCGCGCCTTCAGCGACTGGATCAGTTGCAGCATCTCGGCCGTTTCCGTCTCGTTCATCCCGGCCGTCGGTTCGTCGAGCAGCAGCAGGCGCGGATGCAGCGCGAGCGCGCGGCCGATCTCCACGCGCCGCCGGTTCGCATACGACAGGCTGTGCGCCGGATGATCGATGCGCGGCGTGAGCCGCTCGCCGAACCCGGCGACGATCGCGCGCGCCTCGTCGCGCAGCGCGGCTTCCTCGCGCCGCACGGCCGCGGGCCGCACCAGCGCACGCAGCACCTCGGCC
>NZ_JAAGPG010000567.1:0-5331 GCF_017104665.1 Burkholderia sp. Se-20378
TCAGCGCGTATTGTACCCGACGGCCTTCGTGCGCCGAGGCTCGTCTACGCCAGTACGACGGGCGTTTACGGCGACTGCGGTGGTGCACGCATCGACGAAACGCACCCGCTGCGCCCCGCGAATCCACGCGCGTTCCGGCGCGTGTCGGCCGAGCGGCAGCTGCGTGCGGCGACGGTGCGCGGCGTGCTGTCCGCGCGCATCGTGCGCATCCCGGGCATCTACGCGGCGAACCGTCTGCCGATCGCACGGCTCGAGCGCGGCACGCCGGCGCTCGAGCCGGCCGACGACGTCTACACGAACCACATCCATGCGGACGATCTCGCGGCGATCCTGCGTCGCGCGGCCGAGCGTGGCAAGCCGGCGCGCACCGTGCATGCATCGGACGACAGCGAACTGCGGATGGGAGAGTATTTCGACCGGGTCGCGCAGGCGCTCGGCCTGCCGAGGCCGCCACGCGTCAGCCGCGCGGACGCCGAGCGTCAGCTCGAACCGACACTGCTGTCGTTCATGCGCGAGTCGCGGCGCCTGTCCAACGCACGGCTCAAGGCCGAATTGTGCGTGACGTTGCGCTATCCGACCGTAGATGATTTCCTTCAAACGCTTGCGTCGGGCAGCGCATCAGGTGAGCGCCGGTAACGCCTCGATCAGCAGGAAGCACAGCAGTGCGCCGATCAGCGCACCAATCAGGTTCGGATGATATTTGTGCTTCATGTGCATCGCGGCCAGCAGCCCGCCGATCACGATGACACCGATGATCGCGAACGCAATCATCACGGACGACAGTTCAAAAGTATGGTTGTTCATGATGTCTCCCCTGCATCGCTGCTCGTACAGCTTGTGATTTCAGTATAGCGGGGGAACATGCGGCCGAGATGCGGCCGGACGTCGAACGGTCGTGCGGATTTTCCCTTACAGGGTTTTGACCGGATTGCGCAACGCTGAAAGGTCGGCGTCATCGAGCCAGCGCCACGCACCCGGTGCGAGATCGCCCGGCAGCGTGAAGCCGCCGATGCTTTCGCGATGCAGCGCTTCGACGCGATTGCTCGCCGCTGCGACCATGCGCTTGACCTGGTGATACTTGCCCTCGAGGACGGTCAGCGCGAGCGCGTGCGTGTCGCGCGCGTCGGCGGCGACCGCCGCGATCGGCTTCGGCTCGCCGTGGAGCTGCACGCCGGTGCGCAGCGTGTTCAGCTGCGTGTCGTCGAGCGGGTGGCGCACGGTCGCCACGTAGGTCTTCGGCACCTTGCGCTTCGGCGACGTGTACGCGTGCACGAACTGGCCATCGTCGGACAGCAGCAGCAGGCCCGTCGTGTCCTGGTCGAGGCGCCCGACGCACTGTACGCCACGCGCGACGAGCGGTGCGGGCAGCAGGCTGAACACGCTCGCGTGGTGTTGCGGGTCGCGCGAACACTCGTAGCCGGCCGGCTTGTTCAGCGCGAGATACGCGTGCGCGTGGAACGGCCACGCCGTATCGTCGACCGAGAATACGAGGCCGTCGGTATCGAACGTGGCGTCGGGGTCGGTTGCGCTGGCGTCCGCCACGGTGACGCGGCCTGCTTCGATCAGGCCGCGGCACTGGCGGCGCGAGCCGAAGCCCTGAGTGTAGAGAATGCTTTCGAGATCCATAGCGCGCGCATTCTATCAAGCGATGGCGCGCGACCGGCATGAACGCGCATGCGCTGGTAAGCTGCCGGTACGCCGCGCGGGGCGCGGCGTCCGCTCATTCTTCACGGAAAGTCCATGCCTTTTGCTTCGTTCCTGTTCGGCCGCAAGGCCGCTGCCGTCATCGTGGCCGCGACCGTCTCGTCGGCCGCGTTCGCGCACGCGCACCTCGCGAAGAGCGATCCGGCGGCGGGCGCGGCCGTGGCTGCCGCACCGGCCGCCGTCACGATCGACTTCACCGAGCCGCTGGAGCCGGCGTTCAGCTCGATCGTCGTCGTCGACGGCGACGGCAAGACGGTGTCGGACGGCCGTGCGCGCATCGACGCGTCGAACCGCAAGCAGATGACGGTGCCGCTCACGGCGGTCGGCACCGGTGCCTATACGGTGAAATGGGTGGCCGTCGCGACCGACGGGCACCGCACGCAGGGCGCGTATGGCTTCAGCGTGAAGTGACGCAACGGCGGCGGCAGGCCCGTGCCAGGGTTGTCGTCGCCCTCATCCGACAGGGAGTTTCCCGCATGAACCCGACGACGCTCGACGCACTCGCCGATTTCCCCCGTCAGCTCGAAGCGCATTTCGCGGCCGTACCCGATGGCTACGCGCGCTGGACGCCCGACGACTGGGCGGGGATCCCGAGCGAGCATTTCTCGCCGCTCGGGCAGCTCTGCCACGTGCGCGACATCGAGATCGACGGCTATCACGTGCGGCTGCGGCGGATGCTCGATGAAGACCGGCCGCTGCTCGTGTCGATCGATGGCGACGCGCTCGCGATCGAGCGCCGCTACAACGACGCGTATGCGTCCGACGTGCTCGCGGCGATCCGCGAAGCGCGGCGCGAGACGCTGGACCTCGTGTCGCACCTGACGCCCGAACAGCTCGCGCGCACCGGGGAGTTCGACGGCTACGGTTCGCTGACCGTGCGGGGGCTCGTTCACTACCTGTGCAGCCACGACCAGCAGCATCTGGCCGGCATGCAGTGGCTGCTCGGCAAGATCGACGCGACGCTGTACGCGCGCTGAGCCGGCCGGCATCTACGCCATCGATCGAGCTCAGATTCCGGCGTGGTTGTCGGTACGGCAGGCTGCACTGCCGCGCTTCGATTGGATCGTTTTTCTGGATAATCCATCCAGCCGAGACTGGCTGACCGGTGCGTCGCGCGTGCCTACACTCCAAGCTTCGTTCAACGAGAAAAGGAGTCAACCGTGGCAACTCATACGCTCGCAGACAAGGTCGTCCTGATCGCAGGCGGCGCAAAGAATCTCGGCGGCCTGATCGCGCGGGATCTGGCGAGCCACGGCGCAAAGGCCGTGGCGATTCACTACAACAGTGCCGCATCGCAGGCGCAGGCCGAGGAGACGGCTGCCGCGGTGCGTGCGGCCGGCGCGGAAGCGGCAACGTTCCAGGGCGACCTGACGACGGCCGCCGCGGTCGAGAAGCTGTTCGACGACGCGAAGCAGCACTTCGGCAAGATCGACATCGCGATCAACACGGTCGGCAAGGTGCTGAAGAAGCCGTTCACCGAGATCAGCGAGGCCGAGTACGACGAGATGTTCGCGGTGAACAGCAAGTCGGCGTTCTTCTTCATCAAGGAAGCGGGGCGGCACCTCGAGGATCACGGCAAGCTCGTCACGCTCGTGACGTCGCTGCTCGGCGCGTTTACGCCGTTCTATGCGGCGTACGAAGGGTCGAAGGCGCCGGTCGAACATTTCACGCGCGCGGCGTCGAAGGAATACGGCGCGCGCGGGATTTCGGTGACGGCCGTCGGGCCGGGCCCGATGGACACGCCGTTCTTCTACCCGGCCGAAGGCGCGGATGCGGTCGCGTATCACAAGACGGCGGCCGCGCTGTCGCCGTTCAGCAAGACGGGCCTGACCGACATCGAGGACGTCGTGCCGTTCATCCGCCATCTCGTCACCGACGGCTGGTGGATCACGGGCCAGACGATCCTGATCAACGGCGGCTATACGACCAAGTAACCGACCCGGCAACGGGCCGCGCGGCGCACCGCAATGGCGCGTTTGCGTGGACAATGGACGGGCGCGCGGCCTCGCGGCTGCGTGCCCGTTTTTTCTGTGCCGCCGGACCTTGCCGCGACGCGCGACGGCTGGCGGCGGCGTTCGTCCGAACCTGGGTTCCCCGCCGATGGACAAGCTGGATCAGGTCAGAATCTTCCTGCAGGTTGCCGAGATGGGCAGCTTCATCAAGGCCGCGCATGCGCTCGACGTGCCGCGCGCGACCGTGTCGGCGGCCGTGCAGCAGCTCGAGACCGGGCTCGGCACACGCCTCCTGCACCGCACGACACGCCAGGTGCAGCTGACTGCCGACGGCGCGCTGCTGCTCGAGCGCGGCCGGCGCCTGCTCTCGGAGGCCGACGAGCTCGACCGTCTGTTCCGCCGCCGCGACCGTGACGTGATCGGCCGGCTGAACGTCGACGTGCCGAGCCGGATCGCTCGCCGCATGGTGGCGCCCGCGCTGCCGTCGCTGTTTCACCGTTACCCGAAGCTGCAACTGTCGCTCGGCTCGACCGATCGTTCGATCGACCTGGTGCAGGAGGGCGTCGACTGCGCGATTCGCGTGGGGCGGCTCGCGGACAGCAGCCTCGTCGTGCGGCCACTCGGGCAGTTCACGCTGATCAACTGCGCGAGCCCCGACTACCTGCGCGAATGCGGCGTGCCCGAGCATCCGGATGCGCTCGCGCACGGACACTGGGCGATCGGCTATGTGTCGCCGACAACGGGGCGCGAGCTCGACTGGGAATACTGCGCGGACGGCGAGCGGCACACACTCACGCTGCCGAGCCGTGTGATCGTCAACAACGCCGAAACCTATATCGCCAGCTGCATCGCCGGAATGGGGCTGATCCAGATTCCGCGCTTCGACGTCCAGCATCTGCTCGACAGCGGCGCACTCGTCGACGTGATGCCCGGCCACCGTGCGTCACCGATGGACGTGTCGGCTGTCTATCCGCATCGGCGCCATCGTTCGCGCCGGCTCAATGCGTTCATCGAATGGTTCGGGGAACTGATGGTGAGCGCGTTGACGAGAGGCGGGGAGGGCGCTGAGGGCGACTGACCGGCACGGCCGGTTGGCGTCACGTGTCGTCGTGCGTGTTTCAGCCGGGCAGCGCCACCGCGAACTGCCGGTTGCGCCCGGTTTCCCGCACCGCATCGATCAATGCCGCGCCGGCGCCGTCCGGTTTCGCCGCGAATGCGTAGAAGCGCGCGGCCGGCAGCGCCGGCAGACCGTCCTGCGGGCCGCATTCGCGCAGGCCGTCGCGCAACTGGCTGCGCGCCAGCGCGGTGACCGCGAAGCCCGCGAGCGCGGCCGACACGCAGCCGGCCATGCTGCTGCTCTCGAACAGTACGCGGAACGGCCGCAATGCAGCGGCAAGTGCCGCGACGGCGGCTTCCCGATAGACGCACGGCTGCGGAAACAGCGCGAGCGGCACGTCGCCGCCGGCGTCGAGCGTGCGATCCGACGCGAACGCCCACACGAGCGGTTCTTCCCACAGCAGTTCGCCTGGCGTGTCGACCTGCCGGCACTGCTTGCCGAACACGACGTCGAGCCGGCCGAGCGTCTGCTCGCGCAGCAGCGACGCGGTGATCCCGACCTTCAGCTCGATCGACGTGCGCGGGTGGCGGTCGCGAAACGTGCGCAGCACCTGCGGCA
>NZ_JAAGPG010000568.1:0-5272 GCF_017104665.1 Burkholderia sp. Se-20378
TAGTATCTCGCACCAACCGCGTTCGCGCCGCTGCCGCACACTCTTCCCCTGCACGCCGCTCTTCGGAGCCCGCGCGACGGTCGTGCGCGCGGCTGGCGCGATGCGTTCGCGCAGTTCGGCACGCATCGTTCGCCGCCGCGGCACTACGTGTACGCGGCCGCGATCTGCGCGGCGATCACGGTGGTCGCGAGCCTCGTGTCCGAGCGGCTCGACCTCACGAACCTCGTGATGCTGTACCTGCTCGGCGTCGTGTTCTCGGCCGTGCGGCTCGGGCGCGGCCCGGGCGTGCTGCAGTCGTTCCTGTCGGTGGCCGCGTTCGATTACTTCTTCGTACCGCCGCGCATGTCGTTCTCGGTCAGCGACACGCAATACCTGCTGACCTTCTTCGGGATGCTGCTGACGTCGCTCGTGATCAGCCACCTGACGTCGACGCTTACGCGCCAGGCGAGCGTCGCGCAGCGCCGCGAGCGCCGCACCGGCGCGATCTACGCGATGGCGCGCGAGTTGGGCGCGGCGCTGACCACCGAGCAGATCGTCGAGATCGGCAGCCGCCACGTGGGCGAGGTGTTCCGTGCGCGCGTCGCGTTCCTGCTGCCCGACAGCGCGGACAAGGTGCGGCAGAAGATCGAGGAGCCCGATGCGGCCGTCACGCTGACGGGCGCCGATCTCGACAGCGACGTCGGCCAGTGGGTGTACGACCAGCAGAAGCCGGCCGGCCGCGGCACCGATACGTTGCCCGCGACGGCCGCGCTGTACCTGCCGCTGAAGGCGCCGATGCGCACGCGCGGCGTGCTCGCGGTGGCGTCGCGCGAACCGCGCGAACTCGAGGTCCCGGAGCAGCAGCGGATGCTCGACGCGTTCGCCGCGCAGATCGCGCTTGCGCTCGAGCGCGTGCACTACGTGGAGATCGCGCGCGATGCACTCGTCAGCATGGAATCCGAGCGGTTGCGCAACTCGCTGCTGTCGGCGATCTCGCACGACCTGCGCACGCCGCTCACGACGATCGTCGGCTTCTCGTCGATGCTCGCGAACGGGCGCACGGCCGCGCAGGGCGGCGATGCCGCGGCGGCCGAACGCTTCGCGCAGCGCGAGGGTGAGCTCGTCGACGCGATCCACGACGAGGCGCTGCGGATGACGGGCATCGTCACGAACCTGCTCGACATGGCGCGGCTGCAGGCCGGCAGCCTGCAGTTGAAGCGCCAGTGGTCGCTGCTCGAGGAAACCGTCGGCGCCGCACTCGCCGCATGCAAACGCGTGCTGGCGCGCCATCCCGCGCGCGTCGTGCTGCCGGCCGACCTGCCGCTCCTGCAGATGGACGCGGTGCTGATGGAGCGCCTGTTCACCAACCTGTTCGAGAATGCGGCGAAGTACACGCCGGCCGATACGCCGCTCGACATCGGCGCCGAGCGCGTGACCGAAGACGGCTTGCCGTTCGTGCGCGTGCTCGTCGACGACTACGGTCCCGGCCTGCCGGCCGGGATGGAAACGCGCATCTTCGACAAGTTCACGCGCGGCGAGAAGGAATCGGCGACGCCGGGCATCGGCCTCGGCCTCGCGATTTGCCGCGCGATCGTCGAGGCGCACGGCGGTAAAATCGGCGCGCTCAACCGTACGGCACCCGACGGCCACGTGACGGGCGCGCGTTTCTGGTTCACGCTGCCGGTCGAGACACCGCCGGCCGCGCCTGCCGTACCCGACGACGAACCCGATGTGCCGGGTGCGTCGTCCCCATCCGAATCATTGCCAGATCATGAGTGAACCCAGCCTGACCGTCGTCCTGATCGAGGACGAAAAGCAGATCCGCCGTTTCGTGCGCGCCGCGCTCGAGGAGGAGGACATCGCGGTGTTCGAGGCCGAGACGGGCAAGCAGGGGCTGATCGACGCGGCGACGCGCAAGCCCGATCTCGTGATCGTCGACCTCGGCCTGCCCGATACCGATGGCCTCGACGTGATCCGCGAGCTGCGCGGCTGGTCCGAGGTGCCGGTGATCGTGCTGTCCGCGCGCACGCAGGAAGAAGAGAAGGTCGCGGCGCTCGACGCGGGCGCCGACGATTACCTGACCAAGCCGTTCGGCGTGTCCGAACTGCGTGCGCGGATTCGCGCGCAACTGCGCCGGCGCAACCAGGGCGGCGCGAACGAGTCGCCGAAGGTGACCTTCGGCACCGTGACCGTCGATCTCGCGCTGCGCCAGGTGTGGCGCGACAACGAGATCGTGCACCTGACGCCGCTCGAGTACCGGTTGCTCGCGACGCTCGTGCGGCACGCGGGGCGCGTGCTCACGCACCGCCAGCTGCTGCGCGACGTGTGGGGGCCGTCGCACGTCGAAAGTCACCATTACCTGCGGATCTACATGGCGCACCTGCGCCAGAAGCTCGAGCGCGACCCGGCGCAGCCCGAGTACATCGTCACCGAGACGGGTGTCGGCTACCGGCTCGTCGGCGCCGCATGACGGGCCCGGCCGGGCTGCAGCGACGCCCGCGCGCGTGACGTCGCGGGCCGGCACGGTTGCGTCGGCGCGACAGTCTCGCGGCCGACGCGCGTGTTGCACACCCGGCGCTCATTCCCCGTTATCCTGACCGTTCCGCGAACGAAAACGAGGAGCGTGCAATGTCCGTCCGTCTGGTCGTCATCTGTGCGCTGGCGCTTGCCGCGTCTGGCGCGTTCGCCCAACCGCTGCCGCCCGGGCAGCAACCGTCGTCGCAGCAGCAGGCGATGGCCAATCCCGCGTCGGTCAATTGCGTCAAACTCGGCGGCCGCCACACGATCCGCAACCTGTCGAGCGGGCAGGTCGGCATGTGCGTGTTCAAGGATGGCCGCGTGTGCGAGGAGTGGGCGCTGTACCGCGACGACCGCTGCGTCGGCGGCGCCACGCCGAAGCGCGTATCGAACTGACCGGCCCGGCCGGTCGCGCCCCCGATCGGCCGCCGGCCACGCGCCGCGTCCGTAAGCATCTTGTTATACTCGGCGCCGCCCGGGGACGACCCCGGGTCATTCGCTTCAACGGGGACGGCCCCATCCGATACGGAGTACGTCGAGATGGCGTGGGTATTGTTGTTCATTGCCGGTTTGCTGGAAGTGGCCTGGGCGGCCGGCATGAAATCGTCGGACGGCTTTACGAAGCTCGGTCCGTCGGTGTTTACGATCGTGACGGCGCTGGCCAGCTTCGGGCTGCTCGCGGTCGCGATGCGCCAGTTGCCGCTCGGCACCGCGTACGCGGTGTGGACGGGCATCGGCGCGGTCGGTGCTTTCGTGTTCGGCATCGTGATGATGGGCGAGGCGCTCACCGTCGCGCGCGTCGCGAGCGCCGCACTGATCGTCGCGGGACTGATCGGCCTCAAGCTGTCGTCGGCTGCCTGACGAACGCATCCGGGTGCGCACGCGCCCGGGTGCCGCACTGCGGAATTGCGCCGGCCGCCCGCCCAGCCTGTCTATAATGGAACGCATTCGGGCCTGAATACCGTCGTGCTTCTCGCGGCACGCGGTGCCGGTCGCCACGCGCCGCGCGGCCGGTCTGTCCGCCTCGATCCGATCAATCGGCAAAGCGCACGGAAAGTGCAAGGAGAGGGCCATGATCGAAGCCATTTCGCTCGGCGCGGGGCTCGCGTGGGCGAGCGGCCTGCGCCTGTACCTGACGGTGCTGATCGCCGGCGTGCTGGCGCGGTTCGGCTGGCTCCACCTGCCCGACACGCTGGCCGTCCTGATGTCGCCGTGGGTCATCGGCGCCGCGGCCGTGCTCACCGTTACCGAATTCCTTGCCGACAAGATCCCCGCGTTCGACTCGCTGTGGGATGCCGTGCACACCTTCATCCGCATTCCGGCTGGCGCCGTGCTCGCAGCCGGCGCGCTTGGCCATGCCGATCCGACCGTGCTCGCGGTTGCTGGGCTCGCGGGCGGCTCGCTCGCCGGTGCCGCGCACGTGGCGAAGGCCGGCACGCGCGCGATGATCAACCTGTCGCCCGAACCGATTTCGAACTGGATCGCATCGTCGACCGAGGACGGCCTCGTGGTCGGCGGGCTCGTGCTCGCGTTCTTCGTTCCGCTTGCGTTCCTCGTGCTGCTTGCCGCTTTCATCGCGGCGTCCGCGTGGGCGCTCCCGCGCCTGTGGCGTGGTGTCTCGGGCGGCTTTCGCGGCATGGCGAACCACATGGTGTCGCGGCTCAACTCGATCGGGGGGAAGCGCGATTGAAGGGGCGGCAACACGCGGCGCAGCCGCCGGCCGGGCAACCCGGCCATGAGGTGAGTGCGCATGCCGGCCGCTTCGGCCTGCGCGACCTGATTCGCCAGGCCGCACGCATGACCGCGCGCGACTGGCGCGCGGGCGAGTTGACGTTGCTCGTCCTTGCCTTGGTGCTCGCGGTCGCGGCGCTGACGAGCGTCGGCTTCCTCGCCGACCGGCTGCGCCGGGGCCTCGAGCGCGACGCGCGCCAGATGCTCGGCGCCGATTTCGTCGTGCGGGCCGATCGCCCCGTCGATCCGTCGTTCGACCAGCAGGCCCGCGCGCTTGGGCTGCGTACCGCGACGACCGCCATCTTCCCGAGCATGATCGCGTCCGCCGCGGGCGGGCAGGCGACCGACGCGGCGCCCTCGCGCCTCGCGGCCGTGAAGGCCGTGTCGCCCGGCTATCCGTTGCGCGGCGCGGTCGAGATCCTGCCGGCCGGCGCCGCCGCCGCGCAGAAGGCCGCCGAGATTCCCGCGCCCGGCACCGTGTGGGCCGATCCGGCGCTGCTCGATGCGTTGCACCTGAAAGCGGGCGATACGGTGCGTGTCGGGCTGCGCACGTTCAAGGTCGCCGCATCGATCTCCCGCGAACTCGATCGCGGGTTTTCCTTCGTCAATTTTTCGCCGCGGCTCATGATGCGCGCAGACGAGCTCGCCGCGACGGGGCTCACGGGCTATGGCAGTCGTGTCACGTACCGGCTGCTGGTTGCCGGCGACCAGCAGGCTGTCACACGCTTCGAAGCGTATGCACACGCACGTGTCGACGGCGGGAAACTGCGCGGCGTCGGTCTGGAGTCGTTGCAGGAAGGCCAGCCACAGGTGCGGCAGACGCTGGATCGTGCGCGTCACTTCCTGACGCTCGTCGCACTGCTCACCGCGCTGCTCGCGGCGGTCGCGATTGCGATGGCCGCGCAGCGCTACATGCGGCGCCATCTCGACGGCTGCGCGACGATGCGCTGCCTCGGCGTGAGCCGTCGCACGCTCGGCGCGCTGTTCGCGCTCGAATTCGCCGGCATCGGGATCGTGGCCGGCGCCGCAGGCGCGGTGCTCGGCT
>NZ_JAAGPG010000569.1:0-5048 GCF_017104665.1 Burkholderia sp. Se-20378
TCGTTGACCAGCAGCGTCTGCGCGCCGTGCGATGCCAGCGTGCGGCCCGCGACCGGCCCCGCGATGATGCGCGTGAGATCGAGCACACGCACACCCGTGAGCGGCTGGCCGGCTTCGCCGCGACCGATCGGCTCGATCGGTGCATCGCCGATCCGCTCGATCTCGAACAGCGGCAGCGACGCGATCGCGCGCGCCTGCTCGAGCGACGTCCACTCGTCAGGTGTTCTGATCAATGCAGCGCACAGCCCGGCCTCGGCCAGCACGGTATCGAGTGCCGCGCCGTCCCGCGCGCGGATCGCCGTGGCGACATCGTCCCGCTGCGCGCCGCAGCCGAGTACGTCGAGAATGCCGTTCAGGTGATGCGGGAAGTTCGCGTGCAACTGGATCCAGCGTCCGTCGCCCGTCTCGAAGAAACCCGTCACCGGATGACGCAACTCCGGCGGCGGGCCATCGTCCACCCGCAGGTAGCGTTCGCTGCGGAACGCGACGAGCGCGTCGCGCACCGACACGTCGACGGATTGCGTGACGCCCGTACGAAGCCGGTGGCATTCGGCTGCCGCGAGCCCGGCTGCCGCGATCGTCGCCGCGGCCAGCGTGCCGACCCGGAAGGTCGACGGCAGCGTCGGGTCCTGCCCGGTCACGGTCGCACGGGCCAGCGCGTCGGGGTCGCCATGGGCGAGCCGCCACAGATGCGTCAACGCGCGTTCGGGTGTCATGGCGGGATCGGCGGTGAGGAAGACAAGATCGAGTCTAGGATTCGCGACAGCCGCGAGCAATCCTGATTGCACGAATCCGTGCATCACGCGCGGTCGTCTCCCCTGCGCCCCGGCGAAAGCGGCCGACATCACCTCCTCCAGCGCGCAGGAAGCCTGCCGGCATCCTCGATACCGGCGTGCCCCCTGCACATGTGAACCGCGACCTGCTGCACTCGCTACCGCGCCGCGCAACCACGCACCGCTGCCATCACGCGGACAAAGTGCAGCTGCTCGCACACTGCCGCGCGGACGCGAAACGCACGCGCGGCGGCGTCGAACGTTCGCTCGACCGGAACGTACCGGAGCCGGACTCGCAGATCACGCAGATCGCCGCACGACTGCACGGCCATCTGGATCACGCATGTGCTCGAACCATGCGCGGACGGAGACCTGATCCCGCCCCGGGCGCGCTACGTCGGCAGCGACACGGGCGCATGACGCCGGCCGTCGCGCCATGCGACGAGCGGCCTCCACCAAGCCTGCGCGGCACGCCTCGCCGGCACCTCGAGCGGACCGAACGCGAACGTCGCGCTGTGCGACCCCGCGCTGACCCAGACGCGCATGCCGGGCGTCAGCATCAGCGAATCCCCGACGCCGAGCCAGTGATCGTCGTGCCGACCCTCGATCGTCACCCAGACCTCGCCGTCGGCCACCTCCAGCGAGGTGCGATCGACGATCCGCCACCGACCGGCCGGCTCGTCGCCCTCGATCACATAAAGTCGCAGTTCGCGCATGGCAGCCTCCTGGTCGCACGGGTCCGATGGCACCAGTATTTCGGACAGTGGCAGCACACGGACAGATACGGCTGCAGACACTTTTGGCTGAACTGTACTGGTCATTCGACGGGGACGGGCACCCGCCGGCCGGACTGCGCACCGCCCTTGCGCCGAACCTGCACGGCGCAATGGCTTTCCCTACAATGTCGGCTGTCCCGCGCCATCATCCCGCCCCCATGTTCCAGCGCCCGCCTGCCGCCGCTCCCGGCGAAAAGAACCTCACCGTGATGCTCTGGCTCGTCGCAACGGGCTTCTTCATGCAGACGCTCGATTCGACGATCGTGAACACGGCGCTGCCGTCGATGGCCGCAAGCCTCGGCGAATCGCCGCTGCGCATGCAGTCGGTCGTGATCGCGTACTCGCTGACGATGGCGGTGATGATCCCCGTGTCGGGCTGGCTCGCCGATACCTTCGGCACGCGGCGGGTGTTCTTCAGCGCGATCCTGGTGTTCTCGCTCGGCTCGCTGCTGTGCGCAAACGCACATACGCTGACGCAGCTCGTCGCGTTCCGCGTCGTGCAAGGCGTCGGCGGCGCGATGCTGCTGCCGGTCGGACGCCTCGCGGTGCTGCGCACCTTCCCGGCCGAACGCTACCTGCCGGCGCTGTCGTTCGTCGCGATTCCCGGCCTGATCGGCCCGCTGATCGGGCCGACACTCGGCGGCTGGCTCGTGAAGATCGCGTCGTGGCACTGGATCTTCCTGATCAACGTACCGGTCGGCGTCGCAGGCTGCATCGCGACCTTCTATTCGATGCCCGATTCGCGCAACCCGGCCGTCGGCCGCTTCGACCTGAAGGGCTATCTGCTGCTGACGATCGGCATGGTCGCGATCTCGCTGTCGCTCGACGGGCTCGCCGATCTCGGGATGCAGCACGCGGCCGTGCTCGTGCTGCTGATCCTGAGCCTCGCGTGCTTCGTCGCGTACGGGCTGTATGCGGTGCGCGCGCCGCAGCCGATCTTCTCGCTCGAGTTGTTCAGGATCCACACGTTCAGCGTCGGGCTGCTCGGCAACCTGTTCGCACGGATCGGCAGCGGCGCAATGCCGTACCTGATCCCGCTGCTGCTGCAGGTGAGCCTCGGCTACTCGGCGTTCGAGGCCGGGCTGATGATGCTGCCGGTGGCGGCGGCCGGGATGTTCTCGAAGCGGATCATCACGCGCCTGATCACGCGGCACGGCTACCGCAAGGTGCTGCTCGCGAACACGATCATGGTCGGCGTGATGATGGCGAGCTTCGCGCTGATGCGCGACACGGTGCCCGTCTGGGTGAAGGTCGTGCATCTCGCGCTGTTCGGCGGCTTCAACTCGATGCAGTTCACCGCGATGAACACGCTGACGCTGAAGGATCTCGGCACGGGCGGCGCGAGCAGCGGCAACAGCCTGTTCTCGCTCGTGCAGATGCTGTCGATGAGCCTCGGCGTCACGGTGGCGGGCGCGCTGCTCGCAACGTTCACGGGCATGCTGCACACCGTGACGCCGAGCAACACGCTGCCGGCGTTCCATGCGACCTTCATCTGCGTCGGGATCATCACGGCGGCGTCCGCGTGGATCTTCGCGCAGCTCGCGCCCGAAATCCGCAGCACCGCGCGCAAGACCGACCCGTCCGAGCGCGCATGACGCGCGGCACGCGCCGAACCGGGTCGGCGCGCACCATTGCGGTGCAGCGGGGCCCCGCGATGCGCATCTGACACGCCTGCGATGCCCGCGGCTCGGCCGCGACGCGCCGCCGCACGGGGTCCGATGCCGTGCACGCTTCTTCCTCGCCTATTCTCTAGGTAAACTGGCAGTCTTCCATCGGCCGACATCATGAGCATGATCGAAATCGATCCCCCCGGCTTTCAGCCGCCCCGCCCCGTCGCCGGCGACGACGGGAACCGGCGCACCGTGCTGTACGGCGGCTACACCGTGTTCAGCGTGTTCCAGCCCGTTTTCTCGGTGTCGCACCGCCGCGCGATCGGCTATCACGCGTCGCTCCGTGCGCACGACGAGGAAAGCCGCCAGGTGGCGTCGCACGAGGTGTTCACGCAGGCCGCGCGGCGCGGCGACCTGCTCGAGCTCGGCCGGCTCGCCGAATCGCTCCATCTCGGCAACTTCCACGCGTTCGACAGCCATGACGAATGGCTCTTCCTGAGCCTGCATCCGGCCGCGCTGATGGACACCGTCTACAGCGACGCGATGCTCGCGAACCTGAAGGCGCTCGGACTGCCGCCGCACCGCGTGGTGCTCGAGGTGCCCGAACAGGCGGGCGGCGAGACGCCGCGCTACGCGGCGATCGTCGACGGGCTGCGCAAGGCCGGTTTCCTGATCGCACTCGTCGGGTTCGGCGCGAAGCATTCGAACATCGACCGCGTGTGGCACCTGCATCCCGACATCGTCACGCTCGACCGCGGCATCCTCGCGCAAGCGAGCGAGCACTCACATCTCGAACGCGTGCTGCCGGGGCTCGTGTCGCTGCTGCACGAATCCGGCCAGCTCGTGCTGATGGGCGGGCTCGCGACCGAACGCGACGCGCTGATCGCACTGGAATGCGACGTCGATTTCGTGCAGGGCCAGTACTTCGCGGGGCCGAGCGTCGAACCGGTGCAGCCGCAGGCCGCCGCGGGCTGCATGGATACGCTGTCGGCCGCGTTGCGGCTGCGCGTCGCGGAACGCGAGCGCACCCAGGCGGAACGGCTCGCACCGTACGTCGCGGCGCTCGAGGAAGCGAGCCGCAAGCTCGGCGCGGGCGAGCCGCTCACCGACGCAGCGGCCGTCGTACTCGGGCTGCCCGAAACCGCGCGCTGCTTCCTGCTCGACGCATCGGGCCGCCAGATCGGCGACAACGTGCTCGCACGCGGCAGCGTGTCGCAGCGCGCCAAGCGCTTCCGGCCGCTGCTGCACTCCGAGGGCGCGAGCTGGGAACGGCGCCCGTACTTCATCGACGCGATGCGTGCACCGGGCCGCGTGCACCTGACGCCGCCCTACCTGTCGATCAACGAGGCGCACCTGTGCGTGACCGCGTCGATCGCCGCGCCGGTCGCGACCGGCATGCAGGTGCTCTGCGTCGACATCAACTGGGAAGCGGCACTCAACCGCGAATGAGCGCGCCGCCGCGCTGCCCTGCTTACGCGGTGGCGGCGGCCTTGCGCACGATCAGCCGGTGCACGCGCTTGCCGGACGACGGGCTGACGACCTCGTGCTCGTCGATCACCTGCGTGCCGGCGCCGAGCGCCGCCCGCATTCGGGCCGAATCGAGCGGCGTGTAGAGGCGGCCGCGCTCGTCGCGCAACGTGCCGTTTCCGGCCACCCGCCAGCTCATGTACAACGTGCCGCCCGGCATCAGGAGTTCGGCCAGCCGCGTGGCGGCGGCCGCCGCGTCCGCCTGTTCGAGATGCATGACGACCGTTTCGCACAGCACGTTGCGAAACGCGCCGGACGGCACGCCGGCCAACGCCGGCAGCGTGGCCAGCTCGAAGGTGAGATCCGGATGGCGGCGCCGCGCCTCGTCGCGCAGCGCGGCGCTCGCGTCGTAGCCGCGCACG
>NZ_JAAGPG010000570.1:0-5018 GCF_017104665.1 Burkholderia sp. Se-20378
TGGCGCAGCGCGGCCAGCACCGGCGCGCCGTCCGGCCGCACGCCGCGCCAGATGAAGAATGATTCGGCCGCCTGCTCGACGAGCATCCCGAGCCCGTCGGCCGTGCGCGCGCCGAGCGACGCCGCATGCTGCATGAACACCGTCGGCTGCGCGCCGTACATCATGTCGTACGCGAGCGTGCCCACGCCGAATGCGGCCGCGTCGCACTCCGGCAGCGCGGCATCGAGGCTGCCGGCCGTCGCGTTGATCACCACGTCGTACGGCTCCGCGCGCACGACATCGGGGCCGCCGCCCGCGAGCGTGCAGCCCGCGTCGTGCGCGGCCTGCATGAACTGGCCGACGAGCGCCTCGGCCTTGCTCGCGGTACGGTTCACGATCGTGATCGACAGCGGCGCGCGGTCGAGCAGCGGCAGCACGACACCGCGCGCCGCGCCACCCGCGCCGAGCAGCAGGATGCGGGCGCCCGCCAGCGACACGCCGAGATTCGCTTCGATGTCGCGCACGAGGCCGACACCGTCGGTGTTGTCACCGTGGATGCGGCCATCGGCATCGATGCGCAGCGTATTCACGGCGCCCGCCGCTGCCGCGCGCGGCGACAGCGTGTCGGCGAGCGCATGCGCTTCGAGCTTGAACGGCACCGTCACGTTCGCACCGCGACCACCTTCGGCGACGAACGCGCGCACGGCCGCGTCAAACCCGTCGACCGGTGCGAGCCGGTGCGTGTATTCGACCGCCTCGCCCGTCTGCGCGGCGAACTGCGCGTGGATGAACGGCGACTTGCTGTGCGCCACCGGGTTGCCGAACACCACATAGCGGTCGGCGCCGCTCGTCGACGCAACCGCGTTCATGATGCGCGCCCCTCTTCGCTGGCGTTGCCGTTCGCGGCTTCGCCGCCTTCACCGGCCGTCGCGCCATCCGCTTCCGCCAGCGCTTCGGCTTCGGTTTCGGCCGTCGCGTCTTCGGCGTCGATCAGCGTGTCTTCGCCGGCTTCGGCGTCATCCTCTTCCTCAGCCGCGTCGCCGCTCGTCACGGTCGGCGCGTCGAGTACGTTCAGCAGCCGCACCGATGCCTCGATCGTCAGCTCGTCGAGCGACATCACGTCGAGCAGCACGCGCGTGCCGCGTGCATGCACGCCGAGCCCCGGCACGTGCAGCAGCAGCGGAATTTCCTCGAGGCGCACGAGATCGCCCTTCACGACGCTCGCGACGACCTGCTTCTTCTGCTCCTGCGCGAGCCAGCGCAGGCACCAGAAATACTCCATCCGGCGCTGGTAGTCGGCGTAGGCCGTATAGGTGTCGTCGAAGCCCTGCACGACCGCGTACAGGTCGGCGTCCTTCGGCTTGAACGGCGCGGCGAGCTTCGCGGTGACGCCATGCTGCACGCACGCGAGCAGTTGCCACTGGTTCACGAGGTCGACGTAACGGCGCAGCGGCGACGTGCTCCACGCGTACTGCGCGACGCCGAGGCCTTCGTGCGGTGCAGCCGTCGTCTGCATCCGCGTGCGCTTCGGGCCCGGCGCGCCGAAGCCGCGCTGCGAGCGGTAGATGCCCGGCACCGTGTGGTCGTGCAGGAACGCGCCCCAGGTCGAGTTCGCGAGGATCGCGAGCTCCGACACGATCAGGTCGAGCGGCGACCCGCGGCGGCGCGGCGTGATCGACACGTGCTCACCGTCGACGTAGAAGTTGTAGTCGGTGTTGCGCTGCACCTCGCGCTTCAGGCCATAGCCCGCGCGCGCGACCTGGCGCTTCTCGAACAGCGCCTGCGCGAGCGGCCACAGCACGGCGATATCGTCCTTGTGCGGATAGTCGCCGGTGCCGGCCGCGAGCGTCTCTTCGTTGACGAGCTCGTCGAGGTGGTTGTGCCGCAGGTTGTTCTTCACGAACACGAGCTCGGCGCGCGTCTCGTTCGCGACGATCTCCTGCGTTTCGCGGTTGACGATGATGTACAGCGACAGTGCCGGGCGGTAGTCGCCCTCTTTCAGCGTGAACACGTCGACGACGTCGTCCGGCAGCATCGTGATCTTGTCGCCCGGCATGTAGACGGTCGACAGGCGCGTGCGCGCGATCGCGTCGACCGGGTCGCCGCGCACGATGCCGAGCGCCGGTGCCGCGATGTGCACGCCGATCCGCACGCGGCCGTCGGCCAGGTGCTCGACCGAGAACGCGTCGTCGATTTCGGTCGTCGTGATGTCGTCGATCGAGAACGCCTGGACGTCCGCGCGCGGCAGGTCGTCCGGCAGTGCGCCGACCGTGACGGCCGGAAAGCCCGTGCCGTGCGGGAAGAACTCCGCGAGGAAGCGCGCCTCGTGCAGCGCACGCGGCGACGCGATGCCGCCGCAGTCGAGCATCAGCCGCGCCGGCGACACGCCGCGCGCACCGGCCGCCGCTTCCATCGCCTTGTATTCGATCGCGTTCTTGTCCGGCCGCGTCAGCAGCCCGAGCACCTTGCCCGCAAACGCGTCCGGCAGCTTGCCGGCCTTCAGTTCCTCTTCATACTGCACCTGGACGAGCGCCTGCTGGCGCTTGCGCTCGAGCGACGCGAGCGCCATCTTGAGCTGCTCTTCCGGCGCGCGCTGGTACTGGCCGCGCCCCTTGCGTCGAAAGTAGACGGGCGAGCCGTGCAGTCGCAGCACCAGCGCCGCACGCTCGACCGGCCCATACGTCGCGCCGAAGTATTCCGCGGCCAGCGCCGTGTACGCGAACTCGTCGGTCGGCGCGCATTCCCACAGGAAGTCCAGATCGATCTGCTGCGCGGCCGTATCGGCCTCCTGCATCAGTTCGCCTGCGGCCGGCTTGTCGAATTCGATCAGCACGTCTTTCGCGCGCACCTTCGCACGCCGCCCGCCGGGCAACTCGACCTGAAACGCGTCGCCCTGGCGCGACAGCACGCTGCCCGCCTTGAAACTGCCCGATTCCTCGAAGAAAACGTTCACTCAGTACTCTCGTTCAGACTGCCGGGCGCCGCGTCGGCGGCGCCGCATGATGATGGGAATTCGATCGGCACATGGCCGGTTTAAGACGTCTTTCCGTCGCAAAAGGCGAGAGCGTCGTCGACATAGTCGGCAAATTCGCTGATCCCGTGATCGCTGCCCTCGATCACGCGCGTCTTCGCGCCCGGGTAATGCGCAAGCATCTCGCGGTAATCGAGCACTTCGTCACCGGTCGCCGCGAACAGATAGTAGCGTTCGGCACGCGTGATCGCCGGCACGCGCAGCGCATCGAGCTCATGCAGGTGACGGCGCTCGACGACGATCGTGCCGCCGCCGTGGTACAGCGGCTGTTCGCCGAGGTGCTGCTCAAGATCGCGCTGCGGCACGATGGCCGGATTCAGCAGCACCGCCTTCCAGCCGTGCTTTTCGGCCAGCCATGTCGCGTAATAGCCGCCGAGCGAGCTGCCGACGACGGTCACGTCGCGCGCGCCGGCCACCTCGGCTTCCGCGACCGCGATCGCCTCGAGCGGCGACACCGACAGCGACGGGCACCGCCACTCGTCGGTGCGGCCGAGCTCGGCCATGCGCGCGGCGAGCTGGCGCGACTTCTGAGATTCCGGTGACGACCGGAAGCCGTGCAGATACAGGATCACGTGCGGCTCCCGAGCGCATCGAGCAGCTTCTGGTGCACGCCGCCGAAGCCGCCGTTGCTCATCACGAGCACGTGGTCGCCGGGGCGCGCGGCGGCGACCACGGACTTCACCAGCAGGTGCAGATCGTCGAATGCGTGCGCGTTGTCGCCGAGCGGCGCCAGCGCCTCGGCCAGATTCCAGCCAAGCGCATCGCGCCCGGTCGGCGCACCGTAGCCGAACACGAGATCGGCATCGGCCAGGCTCGCCGGCAATTGCGACTTCATCACGCCGAGCTTCATCGTGTTCGAGCGCGGCTCGAGCACCGCGAGGATGCGGGCATTCTGGCGACCAATGCGTGCACGAAGGCCGGCGATCGTGGTTTCGATCGCGGTCGGATGGTGCGCGAAGTCGTCGTAGACGGTCACGCCGTCCACACTGCCGCGCACTTCCATCCGGCGCTTCACGTTACGGAACGACGCGAGGGATTCGGCCGCCTGCGCTGGCGGAACACCGACGTGGCGCGCAGCCGCGATTGCCGCGAGCGCGTTCATGCGGTTGTGATCGCCCTGCACCTGCCACGAGACTTCACCGACGCGTTCCGCATGCGAATACACCGCAAAGCGCTCGTCGACCGGCACGCCGTCCTCGGCCGGCAGCGCCTGCCAGCCGCCGTCGACGCCGAACCGCTCGACCTCGCTCCAGCAGCCGCGCGCCAGCACGCGCTCGAGCGCGTCCGAGCGGCCGTTCGTGACGATCCGGCCGACACCGGGCACGGTACGCACGAGATGGTGGAATTGCGTCTCGATCGCGGCAAGATCCGGGAAGATGTCGGCGTGATCGAATTCGAGATTGTTCAGCACCGCGGTGCGCGGCCGGTAGTGGACGAACTTCGAGCGCTTGTCGAAGAACGCCGTATCGTATTCGTCGGCCTCGATCACGAAGAAGCTCGAATCGGTGAGCCGCGCCGACACGCCGAAGTTCAGCGGCACGCCGCCGATCAGGAAGCCCGGATTCAGGCCCGAGTCTTCCAGCAGCCACGCGAGCATCGACGACGTGGTCGTCTTGCCGTGCGTGCCCGCGACCGCGAGCACCCATTTGCCGGCGAGCACGTGCTCGCCGAGCCACTGCGGGCCCGACACGTACGGCAGGCCGCGATCCAGGATCGCCTCCATCAGCGGATTGCCGCGCGTGACGACGTTGCCGATCACGAACAGGTCCGGCTTCAGGTCGATCTGCTCGGCGCCGTAGCCCTCGATCAGCGTGATGCCCTGCGCCTCGAGCTGCGTGCTCATCGGCGGATAGACGCCCGCGTCGCAACCCGTCACCGTGTGGCCCGCCTCGCGCGCGAGTACGGCGAGACCGCCCATGAAGGTGCCGCAGATGCCAAGAATGTGGATGTGCATAGATGAATGCTTTCGCGCCGCCGGGCGCCGTCGATTCGGAAAGGATGTGTGTGC
>NZ_JAAGPG010000571.1:0-5180 GCF_017104665.1 Burkholderia sp. Se-20378
ACCTGCGGCAGCAGCGCGCGCCCGGCGTCGGTCAGCGTCGGCGCGCGCGTCGAGCGGTCGAACAACTGCACGCCGAGATCGATCTCGAGGTTCGCGATCGCCTCCGACACGGTCGACTGGCGCTTGCCGAGCTTGCGCGCGGCGGCCGTGAACGAGCCGAGCAGCGCGGCTTCGGCGAATGCGAGCAGGGCTTCGGGGGCGTGGCGCATGCGGTGCTCCTGGTGGTGATATATCGGTAAAACCGATGATATCAAACTGGATTCATACGGTTACGCCGATCAAAATGGCTGCCATGAACGAAGTAGACGAATCGGAGGGAATCATGAAACAGGTCAACAAAACGGTGACGGAACGGCTGCTGCATGCACTGACGTTCGAACTGGTCGCGATCGCACTGTGCGCGCCGATCGGCGCGTGGCTGCTCGACATGCCGGTGTCGCACGTCGGCGTGCTGACGGTGATGGTGTCGCTGATCGCGATGGCATGGAACATGGCGTTCAACACGCTGTTCGACCGCTTCGAGCGGCGGGCCGGGTTGAAGCGCACGCTCGGCATGCGGATCGCGCATGCGGTCACGTTCGAACTCGGCCTCGTCGCGATGGTGGTGCCGGTAGCCGCGTGGTGGCTGAACGTGAGCCTCGTCGAGGCGCTGCTGCTCGACCTCGGCATCGTGCTGTTCTTCCTGCCTTACACGTTCTGCTTCAACCTCGCTTACGACGCGCTGCGCGCCCGCTGGATGGCACGCCGGGTCGCGGTGCAGGCAGGTTGAGGACGGGCTGGGCGGGCGAGCGGGGCGAATGCCGGTAGAAGCCGGCGGGGCGGCGGCGGTCGCCTCAGCGCGCGGCGGCCAGCAGCCACACGCCGCACGCAACCGCGACCGTGCCGTACACGGCATAGACGGGCACCTTGAAGCGCGCAAAGCACAGCGTGGCGAAGGCGCCCGTCAGCCAGTAAACGGGGTCGGCTGGTTCGCGGTACAGGATCCTGACGACAGCGACGACGAGAAAACCCGTCGTCGCGGCACGCAGCAGGCGCATCCCGTACTCGAAGCGTGAATGGCGCTTGAGCCGGGACAGATGGTTCTGCGCAAACACGACGAGGCACCCCGACGGAATGAAGAGCGCGGCCGTCGCCAGCAGCGCGCCGACCCAGCCGTCGGTCAGGTAGCCGAGAAACGGTACGACGTTCAGCAGCGGTCCCGGTGCGACGGGCGACAGCGCGAACGCAAGCGTGAAGTCGTGATCGGAAATGCCTGTTGCGGGCGTGACGAACAGCGTCTTGAGCACGGGCAGCGCGGAAAAGCCGCCGCCGAACAGCGTCATGCCGGCGCCGGCGAGGCGCGGCCACAGCAGCGTCGCCTGGTAATCGCCGGGCAGCGGCACCGCGAACAGCGTGACGAAAATGCCGAGCAGCACGAGCAGGTTGCGGTCGCGGGTCGACAGCGTGAAATCGACTGCGTCGCGTTGCGGCGGCCCCGTCAGCCAGCCGGCTGCGAATGCCGCAAACAGAATCCCGACGAAGGCGGCCGGATTATGCGCAAAACCGAGCAGAATCGTCGATAACGCGGCGATCAACTGCTCGCGCCGCGTTTGCGCGAGCGAGCGCAGCTGCTTGACCCACGTGACGCCGATCAGCGCGGCGAGCACCATCCCGAAGTGATTGATCAGCATCGGCGCGGCCAGCGAGCGCACGAGCGGTGTGCGATAGAAGATCGCGAACAGCGTCATCAGGATGGAGAACGGCAGTACGCTCGCGATGCCGGCGATCCACGCGCCGACGCGGCCGTGCAATATCTGGCCGACCTGCACCGCCACGTTGCAGCCGACGGGGCCTGGCACCAGCCAGGCCAGCGCGACGAGGTCGCCAAAGACATTGGGCTCGATGCGCCGCAGCCGTTCCACGTAGTGGCGTTCGAGCTGCGCCATCATCGACAGCCCGCCCCACGAAACCGCCGAAATGCTGGCGACGACCTTGAACAGGTCCCACAGGGACGCCTGCGCCTGTTCGACATCAGCGGTCGCTTCGATTTCTACGGTGGTCATGTTGGTGGTGTGAGCACGGGGCCCGATCTCTCGCGTGTGGCCATGCCGGCGGCCCGCCGACACGTTGGCCCTCCCAATTGTCCGCCGCGCACCGTGACACTGCCATGCGCGAAAACGCTAGTTCATGAACTAAACAATCAGATCGGAAAACGAAACAATGACGGCGCGCGCAACGCGCGCAACGGCCGCGATGCGCTTACGCGCCGGTGCTGCCGGTCGCGCGGTGCGCGATGACGTGCGGGGCGTCGCCACGCACGCCGAAGCGTGCGATCAGCGCGGGAATCGCGTCGGCCGGCACCGGTCGCGAGAACAGGAAGCCTTGCGCCTCGATCTCGCCGAGCGCAGCCAGCCACGTGATCTGCTCCTCGGTTTCCGTGCCTTCGACGACGACGGTCAGGCCGAGCGAGCGCGCGAGATGCACGATCGACGACACCATCACGCACACGCTGCGATCGTTCGGGATGGCCTGCACGAACGAGCGGTCGACCTTCAGCGTGTCGACGGAGAAGCGGTGCAGGTACGACAGCGACGAATAGCCGGTGCCGAAATCGTCGAGCGCGATCCGGATGCCGAGCTTCTTCAGCGCAACGATCTTCTCGGACACGAGCTCCGGATATTCCATCATCGCGGTTTCGGTGATCTCGATTTCGAGCCGGTTCGCGTCGATGCCGGTTTCCAGCAGCGTGCGCGAGATCGTCTCGATCAGGTCGCCGCGCCAGAACTGCACCGGCGAGATGTTGACCGCGAGCGTCAGCGTGTCGTGGCCCTCGTCGCGCCAGCGCGCGATCTGCTCGCACGCGGTGCGGATCACGAAATCGCCGATCGGCACGATCAGGCCGGTCGATTCGGCAATCGAAATGAATTCGTTCGCGGAGATGATCCCGTGCTCGGGGTGATCCCAGCGCGCGAGCGCCTCGAAGCCGGTGATGTGGCGGTGCGTGAGGTCGATCTTCGGCTGGTACGCGAGGAACAGCTGCCCCTCGGCGAGCGCGACGCGCAGTTGCTGCTCCCAACGCATCAGGTGGTCGGCGCGGTGCGACAGGTGCGGCGCATAGAACTGGTAGCAGTTCTTGCCGGCGTCCTTCGCGCTGTACATCGCGAGATCGGCTTTCTTCAACAGGTCGATCTCGCTTTCGTTCGCGACCGAGTGCAGTGCGATGCCGATGCTCGCATGCAGCACGAACGAGCTGCCGCGCACGTCGAACGGTTCGCCGAACATCCGGATGATCGCTTCCGCGAGCCGCACCGCGCGCCGCTCGACGTCGTCGCCCTTCATCACCACGACAAATTCGTCGCCGCCGATGCGCGCGAGCGAGCCTTCGTCGCCGACCGCATCGGACAGGCGCGACGCGGTCATCTGCAGCACGATGTCGCCGGCGTTGTGGCCGAGCGTGTCGTTGACGGTCTTGAAGTTGTCGAGATCGATGAACAGCAGCCCGAGCCGCGACAGGCTCGCCGGCATCGACACGTCGTTGCGCAGCCCGCGCAGCGTCGCGTAGCGGTTCGCGAGGCCGGTGAGCAGGTCGTATTCGGCGAGCTGCGTCATTTCGCGCTCGCGGCCGAGCAGCTTGCCGATCAGGCCCGTTGCGACGCCGAAGAACGCAAGCATCGCGAGCGTGATGAAGCTCGTCATCAGCAGGTAGACGTTGCGCGTGTGGTAGTAGTCCGCGAATTCCTCGGTTTGCGACAGCCCGACCATCACCGCGAGCGGGTAGCCGTCGAGGTGGCGGTACGACACGATGCGCGTCACGCCGTCGATCGGGTCGATGATCGTACCCGTCACGCGCTCGGCGATCGGGTAGACGCCCGACGCGGAAAACGCGCCGGGTGCGTTGCTGACCGAGCCCGTGCGCCGCGCGAGCACGGCGCCCGTATCGGACACGACCGCGATCACGCCTTCCTTGCCGATCGCCGCGTTGTTGTAGAAGTCGTTCGTGAAGTAGCTCGGGTCTTCCGACACGACGACGATGCCGGCGAAGCTGCCGTCCGGGTTGTTCAGGCGCCGCGTCATCTGTAGCGTCCAGTGGCTCGACACGCGGCCGAGTACGGGCTTGCTGATGAACAGGCGGTCGTCGTTGTGCGCGAGGTGGACCTTGAAGTGCTCGCGGTCGGACAGGTTGATCGGCTGCGGATGCAGCTCGGCCGTGTTCGCGAACAGGATGCCCTTCGCGTTGACGAGCGACACCTGGATCAGCGTGTCGCTCGGCACGACGCCTTTTTCGACGGCGCTGGCAAGGTTGAAGCGCGCGGGCGACTTCTCGAATTCGAACTTGACGAAGCGGGTGATCTGGTCGACCTGGTGGATCGCCTTGACCGTATGCTGCTCGAGCGCGGAGGACAGGATCGCGGCCGAAGCCGCCGCTTCCTTGTACGCGCTGTCCTTTTCCACCGACAGACGCGCGATGATCACGGCCCACAGCAGCGCAAGCGCCAGCATCCCGAGCAACGGGATCGCAAATAGCGCACGCCGGCGCGATTTGCGCGGCGCGCGTAGCGGCCGGGTCGGCGGCGTGTGGTTGGACCGGGCGGAGCTCATCGAAGAGGGCGGCGTCCTGCTCGCGTGCGCCATCCGTCTGGATGGCTATCTATGGTTGGGGTTGTCCCGACGTCTGTTCGTTCGCGGGACACGCAACCATGGACAGACCTCCGAAACAACGGATTAGGCCCGATATTACTGGCTGGAACGGTTTTGCGATAGTTGGGCGAATCGTAGGGGGCGCCGGACGGGCCGGCGCCATCGCACATCGCGAAATGTCAGGCAGGTGACAGGAAGGTGCCGTCGACGACCGTGACGACGTGGCCGCCGATCCACGTGGTGCCATCTTCGTCATAGCTGACGAAGATGCGGCCGTCGCGGCCGATCGCCGTACCCTGGCGGGCCGTGTACGACTGGCCGGGGCGGCGTTCCTGCCGCGTCAGCAGCCCGGCCAGCGCGGCGTTTGCGCTGCCGGTGACGGGATCCTCGCCGAAGCCGAAGTTGCCGCCCGTCATCAGGCAGCGGATTTCGAACGTCGCGGGGCCGCCTTCGGCGTGCGGTGCGTAGACCGCGACGCCGTCCGTGCCGTAGCGGTGCGTGAGCGCCGCCAGCGCGGCCGGATCGGGCGTCAGGCCGATGCAAGCATTGGCCGATTTCAGCCG
>NZ_JAAGPG010000572.1:0-4878 GCF_017104665.1 Burkholderia sp. Se-20378
GAAGCGGCGGCGCGCGAGATCGCCGCCGGCCGACTCGACGCGACGCCGCTCGCGGGCTACCGGCTGCGCGTGCCGTACGCGCCGCGGCGGATCTTCGCGGCGGCGTCGAATTACTACGAACATGCGCGCGAGATGGGCACCGAGCTTGCGCCGCGCGAGGAAAGCACGCCGTACATGTTCATGAAGGCCGAGACGAGCGTGGTGCCGACGCTTGCCGAGGTCGTGATGCCGCCGCAGGCCGAGCGCGTCGACTGGGAAGTGGAGCTGGCCGTCGTGATCGGCAAGCCGGGCCGCCATATCGCGGTGGCCGACGCGTTCGACTACGTGGCCGGCTACACGATCCTGAACGACGTGAGCGCGCGCGACCTGAATCGCCGCACCGACTATCCGTTCAAGCACGACTGGTTTCGCGGCAAGAGTTTCGATACCTTCGGTCCGCTCGGGCCCTGGCTCGTGCCGCGCGCGTGCATCGCCGAACCGCAGAACCTGCGGATGCGGCTCGCCGTGAACGGCGAAATGATGCAGGACGGCAATACCGGCGAGATGATCTTCAGTATTGCGGAGCAGATTCATTACCTGTCGTCGATCCTGACGCTGCAGCCCGGCGACCTGATCGCGACCGGCACGCCGACGGGCGTCGGCATGGGGCGCGGCATCTATCTGCAGCCGGGCGACGTGATGGTCGCGTCGATCGACGGCATCGGCTCGATCGAAAACCCGCTGGTGCGCGGCTAAGCGGCGCGCGCCGCGCCGGCCCGCATGCGAACCCGAACCCGAACTCGAAAAAGACAGGAGGAGGACATGTTTGAGCGTATCCAGGCGCTGGCGCGCGGCGCGGTGCTGGCCGCAAGCCTGTGCGTCGCGGCGTCGGCCGCCCACGCGGCCGACGCGGTACGGGTCAATCTCGCGTGGCTGCCGCAGGGCAGCACCGGCGGGATCCTGGTCGCACAGGCGAAGGGCTTCTACAAGGACGCGGGCCTCGACGTGACGGTCCAGCGCGGCTACGGCGGCCAGCGGACCGTCAACGAGGTCGACGAAGGGCTGTTCGAGTTCGGCTACGGCGATCCGGTGAGCGTGATCCTGAATCGCGCGCATGGCGGCCATACGGTGCTGGTCGGCGCGATCAACACGCGCTGGCCGGGCGCAATGTGCTATCTGGAGCGGCCCGGTTTCCGGCCTGCGTCGCTGAAGGATCTCGCGGGGCTGTCGCTCGGCGGCGGCAATGCGTCGGCTGTGCAGAACATCGTGCCCGCGTGGCTGAAGCAGAACGGGATGGCGCCCGACGCGATCCGCCTCGTGCGGCTCGATCCGGCCGTGATCAACACCGCACTGCTGCAGAAGCGCATCGACCTGTCCGAATGCTGGGAAGGCGCGAGCCTGCCCGTGCAGGCCGCGTTCGCGCGGCGCGCGGGGCAGAAGCTCGGCAAGGTCACGTATCGCGATCTCGGGCTCGACATGACCGGCAGCGGGATCGTGACGACCGATGCGTTCGTCGCGCAGCATCCGGACGTCGTGAAGCGCTTCGTCGACGCGACGTATCGCGGCTATGCGCTGATGCGCGACAAGCCGCAGGACGCGATCGATGCGATCGTCGCGCGCAATCCGCTGCTCGACCGCACGATCCTGCGCGAGCAGATCGACGAGACCAATGCGCTGATTACCGACGATGCGGCCGGCCACCGGCTCGGCTGGCTGCGGCCCGAACGCATCGACGCGACGCTCGGCTTCGTGTCGCGCGCCTTCGCGCTCGGTTCGAAGGTCAAGGCCGACAGCCTCTACACCAATCGCTTCGTCGACTAACCCGATCGGGATCGCGGGGGCGGCGGCGCGCCGCCGCCGGCGATCCAACCCGGCCCGCGCGGCGCGCGGGCACACAGGAGAACGGTAATGAACAGCTTGCGTCCCAGGCGGCTCGGACACATGGTGCTGATGGTGCGGGATATCCATCGGTCTGCGAAGTTCTATACGGAAGTGATGGGCCTGAAGGTGTCCGACTGGATCGGCGACCAGATGGTGTTCCTGCGCGCGGGCACCGATCACCACGATCTCGCGCTCGCGCAGCTGCCGAAGGATTCGCCCGATTTCGACGACCTGCCGCGCTATTCGCGCCCGGGCCTCGAACATTTCTCGTACCTGGTCGACAGCATCGAGGAGATGGAGCGCTCGGTGAAGGTGCTGCAGTCGCATGGCGTCGAGATCGTGCGCGGTATCGGGCGGCACGGGCCCGGCGACAATTTCTTCCTGGTGTTCAAGGATCCGGACGGCAACAACGTCGAGGTGTACTGCGCGATGGAGCAGATCGGCGAGCGCGATCCGCGCGAGCCGCAGGTGTGGGAGCGCACGGTCGAATCGTTCGACCAGTACCGCTTCGCGCGCTTCGTCGTGCCGCCGCCGCCGCATCTCGTCGCGGAGAAGTCGCGCGGCAGCGCGCCGGCTGCCGCTTCGGACGACGATGCGGATGCGGGTGCGCAGCACGAAGCGCCGAAAGGAGACCCGGCATGAAGCGGCTGATCGAGACGGTCGCGTTCTGGGCGATCGTCGGCGTCGCCTGGGAGTTCGGTGTGCGCTGGACCGGCACGCGCGAGTACGTGCTGCCGTCGCTGTCGTCGGTGCTCGCGGCCGGCTGGGAGATGCGCGCGCAGCTGCTGGCCGACACGCTGACGACCGCCTGGGAAGTGTTCGCGGGCTTCGCGCTGGCGGTGGCGGGCGGCCTCGCGATCGGGCTGCTCGCGAGCGCGTCGAATCTCGTGCGGCGCACGCTGCTGCCGTTCGTGACCGCGCTGCAGAGCATGCCGAAGATCGCGCTCGCGCCGTTGCTGATCGTCTGGTTCGGCTACGGCTTTGCATCGAAGCTCGCGGCGGCCGTGCTGTTCGCGTTCTTCCCGATCGTCGTCGCGACGATGGGCGGCCTCGCGGGCGTGCCGCGCCATCTCGACGAGCATTTCCGCGCGCTCGGCGCGTCGGCGGCGCACACGTTCTGGCACCTGCGCCTGCCCGCCGCGCTGCCGACGCTGATGGACGGCCTGAAGATCGCGATGCCGCTCGCGGTGATCGGCGCGATCGTCGGCGAGTTCATCGGCGCGGAAGCGGGGCTCGGGCACCTGATCGTGTTCGCGACGTCGAATGCGCAAACGCCGCTGTGCTTCGCGGCGATCCTGATGGTGACCGCGCTCGCGATGCTGTTCTACGGCGCGGTCGAGCTGGTTTCGCGTGCAGTCTGGTGGAGAGGAGTCACGGCCTGATGACGATCGTCAATCTCGTGCGCCCGGTGCGGCGCGCTTCCGTTTCCGAAGGCGCGACGTCGGCGCCCGTTCAGGACGCCGCCCGCGCGGACGCACTGATCGCCGTCGAGCAGGCCGGCAAGCGCTTCGCGGCGCGCGGCGGCGCCGATGCGTTCAACGCGCTCGACCAGGTGTCGATGCGCGTGCAACCGCGCGAATTCGTGTCGATCCTCGGGCCGAGCGGCTGCGGCAAGAGCACGCTGCTGCGGATGGTCGCGGGGCTCGTGCCGTGCGATGCGGGGTCGATCCGCGTCGGCGGCACGCCGGTGGCCGGCCCGCATCCGGACATCGGCGTCGTGTTCCAGACCAGCAACATGCTGCCGTGGCTGACCGTCGGCGCGAACATCCGGCTCGGCGCGAAACTGCGCAACCTGCCGCGTGCACACGTCGACGCGCGGCTGCCCGCGCTGCTCGACACGCTCGGCCTCGCGCAGTTCGTCGACCGCTATCCGCACGAGCTGTCGGGCGGGATGCGGCAGCGTGCGGCGATCGGCCAGATCCTGCTGCTGGAGCCGCGCGTGATGCTGATGGACGAGCCGTTCGGCGCGCTCGACGCGCTCACGCGCGACCGGCTCAACGTCGAGCTGCTGCGCATCTGGCAGCAGAGCACGCTGACGGTGCTGCTCGTCACGCACAGCATTCACGAGGCCGTGTTCCTGTCGGATCGCGTGCTCGTGATGTCGGCGCGCCCGGGGCGCGTGCTGCACGACGTCAGGATCGACCTGCCGCGGCCGCGCCAGCCCGACGAGATCAAGCGTGATCCGCGTTATGGCGAGTATGTGGCGGAGCTGTCCGCCATGATGGGCGTGTACTGATACAAGGGGGAGCGGCGGGGGAAGGCGCGGGCGATGCCGCCCGTGCCGTGCATCTCCCGATGCGCGCCGGGCGCAAAGTTGCTAAGGTCCGGCAATCCCCTTTCGACGACGAAGCAGACATGGACGCGAATCCGCTCAGCGAGATCTCTCTGATCCGCCGGCTCAAGCTGAACCAGTTGATGATTTTCGAGCGCGTGCTGGAAACGCGCTCGGTGGTGCGCGCGGCCAACGAGATGCGGCTCACGCAGCCGGCCGTGACGAAGGTGATCCACGAGCTCGAATCGTGCTTCGACGGCGCGCTGTTCTCGCGCTCGAACCGCGGCGTGGTGCCGACCGAGCTCGGCCTGCTGCTCGGGCGGCGCGTGAAGTCACTGATGGCCGAGCTGCGCTACATGACCGACGAGCTGAACGATTTCCGGCTCGGCACGAGCGGGCACGTGATCGTCGGTACTCTGATTTCGGCATCCGCACGATTGCTGCCGCGCGCAATCGCGATGCTGAAGGAGCGCACGCCGCACGTGCTCGTCACCGTGCGCGAAGGCACGACCGCGCACCTGTTCCCGGCGCTCGCCACCGGCGATCTCGACATCGTCGTCGGCCGGCTGCCCGAGCGCGAGCTGCCGATCGCGAGCGCGTTCCCGCTCACGCACGAGGCGCTGTTCGACGAATCGATGTGCGCGGTGGTCGGCAACGGCTACGGCCCGGTGCCCGACCCGGCGCCGTCGCTGCGCGAGCTGGTCGACGCGCCGTGGATCCTGCCGACGCCCGATTCGCCGTCGCGG